>JAKADD010000416.1 GCA_021820825.1 Bacillota bacterium | reverse complement strand
CGCTGCGACACAACGGGCGATCGCTTGCGGTTTTGATATAATAGAGATTCACATGGCGCATGGCTACTTGCTGCATCAGTTCCTGTCCCCGTTTTCCAATCGGCGGACGGATGAATTCGGTGGATCGGCGCACAACCGGGCGCGTTTTCCGCTGCAGGTGATTGACGCCGTCAAACAGACGGCGGCGAATCGGATATCGGTTGGCATTCGGGTGTCTGCCACCGATTACGTCTCCGAAGGTTACAATGAAATGGATATGGTGGAATTCTGCAAGGTCTTTGTCGAGCACGGCGTCGCTGTGATCGATGTCAGTTCAGGCGGCAACGCACCCATGGCGCCGCCAGTATATCCGGGATATCAGGTGCCGTTTGCCAATTTGATCAGGCGCGCCGTCTCTGTGCCGGTGATCGCCGTGGGGATGCTTGAGGACCCGCTGTTGGCGGAACATGTTGTGCGCAGTGGAGAGGCTGACGCAGTCGCGATTGCTCGTGGATTTCTCCGCGACAAGCACTGGGGGCATTCGGCCGCAGAAGCGTTGCACATTGCTCCCCGCGTGCCAAAATCATATGCGCGCGCCTACTTGTCCTGATCGCGAATGAACCATTTGATGAACGTATGATGTGAGGAGTATACGGTAATGGATATCTGGCAAGTGGAGAAGACAACGGGGAATCCACTCACGGACGCCTATCTGTCCGGTGATCCAAAAGTGCGCTGCCGCTATGATTACATGGCCGCCGATCCGGCTGACATGGCGCGTCGCGCAGCGCAGGTGGAAGCCCAGTTTGACGATGCGGCGCGGACAAAACTGGTGGCTGCGCTGCGCGCGTACGCCTCGGAAGTTACGGGGCTGAACCCAGCCGTCGACGCGTTGCTGTATAAGCTGGCGGATCCGCGCTGTGTCGTGGTTGTCACAGGACAACAGGCGGGTCTGTTTACAGGGCCTTTATACACTCTCTACAAGGCCATGTCCGCCGTCATGTACGCCCGCCATTATGAATCTGTGCTGCAGCGGCCTGTCGTGCCGGTGTTCTGGGCGGCGACGGAGGATCATGACTTCGATGAAGTGGCTTCCGCATTCTTCGTGTCGTCTTCCGGAACACTGGAACGCGCTCAACTGCGGGAACGTCCGATCGGTCGCGCGCCTGTTGGTGAGCATGCGGTTGGCGACGAGGAACTCAGTCGTCTGATGTCGCTGCTGGCGACTCACTTGCCGGATGGGCTGTATAAGCAGGATCTCCTTGATACTGTATATCGCGCTTATCATGAAACGGGCAATATGGGAGACGCCTTCAACCGGCTGTTGTGTGACTGGCTCGGTGATCTGCCCATCCTGACTTTGAATCCAGTGCGTGCTGATCTGCGCTCTCTGGTGCGCGACGCTTTCGGCATGGTGATTCACAACCCCCAAAAATTTCGCGACGCGGCCCAGGCTGGGGCCAGGGCTGTTCGGGAACTCGGTTATGAACCACAGGTCGAGGTGCAGCCTGCCCATTCGCTGCTTTATCTGATTGATGAGGGAAGGCGCCTCGCGCTGAATTTTAACGAGGATAACATGGAATCATTTGTCCTTCGCGATTCGGACATCACGATTAAAAAGTCTGCGCTGCTCGATCGCCTGGAACAGAGCCCTGAAGAGTTTTCTTCGGGAGTCCTTTTCCGCCCCGTGGTGCAGGATCACCTGCTGCCTGTATTGGCCTACGTAGGCGGAGCAGCGGAAATCGCCTATCACGGCATGGCCAGGGAGGTGTTTGCGGCCAGCGGCCGAACTGTTCCGCCGCTGTTGCTGCGGGAGCGGGTAACCATCATTCCGCGCAACGTTCAAAGTGCGCTGCATCGTCTGGGAGTGTCTCTGGAGGATGCGCAGAGCAGAGACCTGCTGCCGGAACTGCTTGTACAGTCACTCTCGCCGACCCCAGGCGAAGTGAGCGGCCGGCTGATCAAGGATATGCTGCGGATGCTCGCTGCTGAGAATGCGTACTTTACTTCGATTGACCCAACGCTTGCCACGGCTCTGGATAAAACGTCCAGAACGATCGAACAGGCTTTGACCCGGCTCGAACTGCGCACCTTCATGAGTCTTATGCGTCAGCAGGACGATATGGTTCAGGCGGCCCGCCTTCTTTCTGTGTGGCTGCGACCGAAAGATACAGATCAGGAACGGGTTTTGACGCCGCTGTCTGTGATCGCCAAATACGGTCTGCACTGGCTTTCCGATTTGAGTGCCAGGGCTCCTGGTTCTGGCAGTCATATGACATTCATCAACATAAGTTAAGCGCAGCAACGTAAGTGAAGCGATTTTTGCGCGATCGCAAGAGGCATTCTCTATGTCGAACGGGTGAATAATCCTGCTTTCCCAACCTGGGGAGGCAGGATTTTTATTTATTTGCGCGAATAATAATTATAAATGTGGTGCAAAGTGGAGTGAAGTGGGGTAAAATGCAGGGTGAATGGAGGGATTGCGCGTGTTCATGGGCGAATATCAGCACAGCCTGGATGATAAGGCGCGTCTCACCATTCCTGCAAAGTTTCGTGAAGAATTGGGATCTTCTTTTGTCATCACCAGAGGTCTTGATCAGTGTCTGTTCGCGTATCCGCGCAAAGACTGGGAAGCGCTTGAAGCGAAACTGCGCGCGATGCCGCTCGCTCGCCAGG
>JAKADD010000415.1 GCA_021820825.1 Bacillota bacterium | reverse complement strand
CCGCCTGCTCAAAACGAAAGAACGGTTCCCCTGCACAGGTGCTCAGATAGGAGCGACACAACCCCGCCTGTTCGAGTTGGGCCTTTACATCGACCATCGCGCGCAGGCGCTCTTCGGACACACCTTTGCCGCCGTCATAGCGTTTGCACATAAAACGTCCGCGATCTGTGACAAGTCCGACAACACTGCGCATGGGAACTGTCGCCCAGATACGCAATCCGAAGGCTGTCTGAATGCGGCGCACTGCGTCTTCGGTCAACCAAGTCTCTATCACAACCACCCCACCGATCTGACGCGTGTGGACAGGACCGGTTGAAAATCTGCCGGTCCTGTTGGGTACGTTTCGTTGCATCCAGCGCCAGTCAGCTTGAAGAAGAAGAAGACTCTCTAAACCAGGACGATTCAAGCTCCCAGAGCGATGAACTCTCGCGGATCTTGACCCCTTTTTGAAAAAGATCCGCCGTTCCCTTCTGTACTGGCGCGAAAGGAGAAGTTGCGTATGGATAGGCCGTTTTGTGCGCCTGCCCCATGGAACCTTTGATAATCATGCCGGGCGGCAGCATGGGATCCTCGCAAATAAGCACCTCGCCAACGGGAGTTTGCTCAATGATTTCCTCGGTGACATACAGTTTCGCCACAGCTGGCGGAGTCTGTTTCAGTTTTGGCAGCTTGATCTTTGTTTCGTAGGTTTCTTCCGCATACTGAAAATCCGTCTTGACGTCCAGTAAAGGCGCAGGCGGTCCATAAGGGTGCGGCTGACTCGGCGCCATTTGCTGCGTGGTCGCAGGCGGTCCATACGGAGGCATTGGTTCACCGTAAGACAGCGGCGGCAGAGGCGCATAGTGACCCGCATCCATAGGCGCATGGCCCGGCACATGAATCACCTGCCCTGGCATGATCTGGTCTGGATTTACGAGTTGCGGATTCACCAGCAGGAGTTCCTGAAAAGGAACGCCTAGCTGCTTGGCGATCTTCCACATGGTGTCGCCCGTCTTGACAACGTACGACCAGACGGATCCCGGATAAGCGTAGCCGTACGGCCCGGCCGCCTGCGGCGTCATACCTGAAGCGACTGCGGGTACATTGAGACGGTCCCCAATGCGCAATACATTTGGATTCGCAATGTGTGGATTTGCCGCGATGAGAGTTTGCAGCGGCAGACCGAACTGCTTCGCGATCTTCCACATCGCGTCACCTTTTTGCACCACATACATATTCACTACATGTCAGCCTCCTAGTCGGATGTCTGTAGCAATATATGCGCGCATGGGGCAAATGACAGGGGAACCGGAAACATGGGCGTGACGCCATATGGAGCCGCGTCATACTGAAAAGAACTGCGCACCATCGGGAATGTGCGTGGGGATGGCACAAATCCGTCTGTTGGCAGTTCTTTTCAGTTTAAAATGAGTTGTGAATCCATTATAGGTTCTTCGACTAAATCTGTCAAATTTCTTATTATTCGACCACAGTTGCCTCAGCGGACGAATAACAGGGATAGGAACCGAGATCCTTGACCGAGAATCCCGCCAGGAGTCCCAGTTCCACGATCGCTTCGCGTACGGTCTCGTCCGTGTCGCGCTGCAGCAGATCAATGTAGAAGTGATAGCTGCCGAGCCCTCGGCGCGTGGGCCGCGATTCGAGTCGCGACAGGTTGATTTCATGTTTTGCGAGCACTTCGAGGACCTCAAACAACGCGCCTGGATGGTCGTCTCCCAGAGCGAGCAGCAGCGATGTTTTGTACACATCAGGAACCGTCCGCTCGCGAGCAGGCGCACCCGCCGCGAGGCCATGCCGCGGCAGTTCCTCGCCCGCCCTGACAAGGAGCGCGAAGCGAGTCTCATTGTACAATTCATCCTGAACATCCATCTGCAGCATCTGCAGACCCGCTTTAACCCCCGTGGCGAAGTTGCCAACGCACGCAATGGATGGATCGTTCTGTTGCGCCACAAAATGAATGGCCGCGGCCGTGCTGTCCATGTCGACATGATTTGCCCGCGGCATAAGCAGCCGCAGTGTTTGCCGACACTGCGCCAGAGCCTGGGGATGGGAGCGCACCTCCAGGATCTGCTGCGAATCTGTTCCCGCTATGCCAAAAGCGGCGTGCCTGATCGGAAACGTGACTTCCCCGCAGATTTGCAACGGCGCGACCGCCAGTCGATCCAGCGTCACAAGCACGGACCCTTCGAGCGAATTTTCCAGCGGCACCGCAGCCGCAACCACCTCCCCGCTCTCCAGGGCGTCAAGAGTCTGCAGCACGGAGGAATATGGGCGCGGCAGCATGTCGCCCTGATAAAGCAGCCCTGCAAAGAAATGGGCAGCCTGTTCCGTGTAAGTGCCGGTGGGACCCAAATAGCCAATCATCCTGTTCTCCCTCTTTCGTAAGTCCTCGGCGGTCGCCAGCAGTCGTCAGCAGTCGTCAGCAGTCGTCAGCAGTCGCCAGTCGGTTAATGTCCATACACAGGCGGATACGCTGGCAGACCAGCGCCCACGAGTGTGGTCTGCGGCACGCTTCCGATAAATACGACGTAGGCGATCGGAATCCTGGTGTCCACACGCACAGGGGCCGTGACAAACGGAACGACCACGCTGACCTGTGCAACAATATGCAGATACAAAATATGCACGGTCTGGTTGATACCGGCCGTTTTGACCACG
>JAKADD010000022.1:1035-13544 GCA_021820825.1 Bacillota bacterium | reverse complement strand
CGTATATATACACCTTTGAAAAACTTCAGGAAGTCGAGTCGGACATTTTTCAGCACATTCATTTGGAGAATAACGTGTTGTTCGCGCGCTTGACAAGGGAACAAAAAGCGCACATCAGTGCAAACTGACCGAAGTTTCACGCTGCGCCTGTTCTGGCCAAGTCGGAACAGGCTGTGTTTTAAGTCTTATACCTCCCGTGATCGCTGCGCTCTTTTGTATCGATATTGGCCCCACTGATAGCGGATGAAGCAGCCGACGCAGAATCCCTGAATGGCGACGAATGCAGCAAGAGCGACTATGGCCGTAAAAACATAGGCTACAATCGTCCAGTGCGCCGCATAGGCTGCCAACCCGATCGCCAGACATATCACTGCGATGCACTGGTTAAATTGCTGCTGTATGCGGTCTTCAGCCGCATACTCGGAAAGGGGTTTACGCAGAAACTGCCTGGCCAGGCGCATGACTGGGTTCACACCAAAAAGCAGACCGCAAAGTCCAGCCATGAGCGGCGGCAAAAGCCATGCATACGCTCCCGTGGTCCAGGCAAGCGCCACGCTGATGATAATGAACCATTGATTGGTTCGAATGAGCGGATACGGAATCGTGGGTGGTTGTTTCATTTTAAATCCGACCTTTCTAATGTGAATACTTATATATTAACGCATAACAGTGGTGTAGTGTCAACTGGACTGTTTCGCAGCTTCTTCACTCTTTCACAGTGGCGCCTCCAGATCTGCCTGGATGGATTCTGGGCGTGCAGAGACTTGTGGCCGTGCGATAGCGGACACTATATACGAATTGACTTCATTGGCGCTGCAGTGCCACAATTAATCGATCAAATCTCATATCTGAAGTTTTGCGAAGCAAAATGCAAAGGGATGCGCGGCGCTATCAGCAGATGAAAAACTCGCTCCGCCGGGATCGCAGCCTGTTACGAGGCGAGTTCGGCGCAGCCGTGTCTGAGCAGCGGAACAGGCTGCGATCCCGGCGGAGCAGGCACATTTTCCCGGACAGAGAGGAGTCTGGCACTATATTTTGCAATTCGGGCGCCATACAGAACCGTGCTTTTGTGGCTGCAGTCTCTGGACGCGTGAGGAGTGGTTCGGATGGGCGTCAATCACCCGGTGTTCAGCCGGTTGTATATTTGGGGTCAGGAATATTTGGAGCGAGCTGTGGGGAACGTTCGAATACGGCAGAATGAATGCGCCTATGGCCGGACGCTCATTGTGGGGGCGGGGTCCGGTCTTGATGTCGCAGTCCTGGGCGCTCACGTAACCGAGTTTGTGCTTTTGGAACCCGATCCGCTGCTCGGTGCGCATCTGCGCAAAGAATACCCTGCAATTCGTCTCGTCACGTCTACGGCAGAACAGATGGAGTTGGAGACGTGTTCGTTTGATACTGTCATAACGAGTCTGGTCCTGTGCTCTGTGTCTGACGTTGACCAGGTGCTGCGCGAGATTTACCGCATCCTGAAACCAGGGGGCCAGTATCTATTCATGGAGCATGTGTTGCATGACGCTCCGCTCGCGGGCATGATTCAGACTTCGCTGACACCAGTATGGAAACAAATGGCCGGCGGCTGCAGGCTGAATCGGGATATCAAAACTGCATTGAGTCTGTCAGCGCTCACTGTGCTGCGATATGAACTGGCTAAACCGAGTTACTTTATCCCAATCGTGACGGGCCAGGCAGTTCGGCCGCTTGAATCATGACGTCCGGAAGTGTCGGTCAAAAGTAGTGCAATAAGACTATTTTAGCACCAGACCCTAATCAGAATGGACTAACCCGTTTGCGTCTGTGCGCATGAGTAGCCAATGTGTAAAGTTGATCGTGGGCATAGTATGTACTGACACAGTTGTGATTGTCAGTCGGCGCATTTCAACATCCAAATGGTTGGCATCGGGAGGAACTCCAACTGGTGGAGTTTCGGGGCGAAAGCGAGGAATGGGCGATGACGCGTATGTGGGGCGAGCGGATACAGGGTACGCTGGAACGCATCGATCGCATTGTGCTGGAACAGTTGAAACTGCGGGCTACGCTGATCGCCGCCATGATTGGTCTGACCTTTTTGGGCTGGTCTGTGGCAGCGCAAAACGGCTATCTGGGGCTTCAGGTTGTGTTGGCTGGCGCCATTGGCTATGCAGTCGGTTTTGTGCCCGCTGTCGTAGGTGGTTTGGCGGTTAATATCGTTGATGTGTTCATGCATGGTCTGCATGGCATCCATGCGTATACTATGCTTCTCCAGGTGGTGGGCTGCTCCTATATCGCTTGGTTGGGCCATGCCCATCGAGTCGCCGCAGTGGCGCGTCGCAAAGAAATTCAGGAGATGCAGAACCGGACGCACATTGTTCCGTGGACGGTGGTAAACGAAGTGCGCAATTCATTGCTCGCAGTTCGACTGTTGCTCTTTTCCAACAGGACTATTCGAGTTTCCCCTTCCGAAATGCGTCTGGTTGAAGATGAGCTGTTGCGCTTGGAGGCTATGCTAAAAGATCTTCCAGAACAGGATACGGATGAAAAATGCCAGCCTGAACTGAGGGCCGAGTTGACATGACATGACATGACATGATAATCCCACATAGTGGTACATGAAACGGTTAGACTTTCCTGAGTTTTGCGAAGCAAAATCTCACTGCTGCGCGCCACCAACAGCGATGAAACCCTCGCTTGGCCGTGATCGTTGCTGTGCCGAGGCGAGTTCGGCGGTGCCGTGTTTGAGAAGCGGCACAGCATACGATCACGGCGGGCAGCGACGAGCGATTTTTCGGGATAGCTTTATCGGTGATATATGTGCGATGATGGATCTGAAAAGATCTTAAAAGGTGATGTGACAGGGGATGATCAGGTGACTATCCGGGTTGTGGTGGTGGACGATCACCAGTTATTTCGACGTGGAGTTATTGGAATATTGCAAGCGACTGCAGATATAGACGTTGTCGGTGAAGGGGTGGACGGCACAGAGGCTATTGAGCTGGTGGAGCGGCTCCAGCCTGACGTCCTGATCATGGATCTGTCCATGCCCAAGATGACTGGACTTGAAGCAACCCAGCGAATCCATGCTGTAAATCCACAGTTGAAGATTCTGATTCTCACTGTCAACGAGGAGGAAAGGTCGCTGTTTGACGCGATCAAACAGGGTGCGCAGGGCTACGTCATTAAAACGATCGACCCTGAAGAACTGGTTCATGCAGTGCATCGGGTGCAACTGGGGGAAGCTGTGGTTCCTGGCAATCTGGCGCTGCGCATTCTTTCGGACATGGCTCAGCCCAAACAGGTTTCTGTTGGAGAGGGCTGTGTTGAGCCGCTTACGACAAGGGAAGTGGAGGTCTTGAGAGAACTGGGCACGGGGGCCGCCAACAAAGACATCGCAAAGCGTCTCTATATCAGTGAAAATACGGTTCGCAATCATGTGCGCAACATCCTGGACAAACTGCACATGTCGAATCGCGTCGAGGCTGCCACGTATGCTGTGAGAGAAGGGCTGATGAGAGACTGAGAACAAGCGTAGCCGCCACGGACGACTCGTAGGATTAACACTGTCATTGCTGGACGGAAGCCAGTTGATCAGATGGACGGGGCAACCGAATCGTCCATACGGTTCCTGATTTTGAGCCTGAGACTACCGTTGAGACGCCGCCTAACAGTCGAGAGCGTTCGACGATGGATTGTAGCCCAAAGTGCCCCTGTTCTTTCTGGACGATCTTGGGGTCAAAGCCGCATCCGTCATCCTGCACGGTCAGGAGCAGCAATTCCTGAGTGCGCACCAGTTCGATCTGCACCTGCGTGGCGCGAGAGTGTTTTCTGATGTTGGTCATGATCTCCTGAACCATGCGCGCCAACTGTATCTCATCGCGGATTGGCCATGGCGAACCGGAGTCGCGGATGTCAACATGCGTCTCAATCCCCGAACGCAATTCGAGCCGCAGAGCGGAGTCGCGAATGAAGCCGACCAGATCTGTTTCTAAATGAAAGTTCAGGTCATAAAGGGAATTGCGCAATTCCTGTATGCTTTGATCGACGGCTTCGGAGATGGTTTCCAAATGTTCGAGAATCACAGCCGATTTGAGTAACGGCGTCGATTCACAGGTTTTCTTCAACAGTGAGAGCTGCATGGCTCCATAGGCTAGGTTTTGTGCCACGGTGTCATGAAGATCGCGCGCTATCCGTTCGCGTTCAGCCAGCGTGAGATTCAGGGATTCGTTTTGAAGCCGTTCCTGTTGCCACTGTTTTTGTACGGTGACAT
Source organism: Bacillota bacterium (assembly GCA_021820825.1). The sequence continues at coordinate 9,301 of JAKADD010000022.1, read as the reverse complement.
CTCTCATGGCCATCATGATCCAGGGCTCTCCAGAGTCCGCAGGAATGTAGCTGTAGGATACACTGACGGGAATGGTTTTTCCGCCCGCCGGCGTAACGTTCATCTGCCGATCTCCCAGGGATGTTTGGCGTTCCCTGACGATACATCCCAAACATCCGGTGGAGAGCATACTATGACCGTGATCGTCATGGCAGTTGAGAATATCGCCGCAAAAGGCGCCGTTCTCCTCGGTGATGTCGCCGAACCACGATCGCGCGGTTTGATTCATATAGGCGATGCGAAGCTCACTGGTAAGGACTATATATCCGTCAATAGCTTCTTCAAATAGTTGTCTAAAGAAACCATCGCTCAATTCTGTCGGTTTTGCCATCGCCATGTCACTCCTGTTTGAAACTCTGCAGGTGTTCTTAGGATATCAGAGATACCATATGCCGTCTATGCTGCGGTTTATGCCGTTCATCGCGGTTTATTGCAGTTTATTGCGGTTCAATCGGCGTCGGGCCTGCGCCCGCCGATCAGCAGGACGCGCACCAGGCTATAGAACAGCAACGCCGAGCCGCTGCATGCGATCAGCCCGGTCAGCATCCCGACTGTTTCATCGCTGTGGCCTGCAAGCGGCGAACCGATGGGCAAGAGCAGGATAAAGCCGCACAAAACACTGAAGAAAAAAAGGAACATGCCTGCCGTGACGGGTTTCTTCGGCATCATGTCGTCCAGGGCGGGAGCGCTTTTGCGGTCTGGAGAATGGGAGAAGCGATATTCGAACCAGAGAAAAGGAACGATTTTTTGCGTATAGGACAGTATCAGAGCAATAAATCCGCCGAACAGCAGCAGATAGGATCCGGGAACAACCCATGCCGCAGCGCCGCTCGCCAGAGCCGCAAGAAGTATCAGGGACCCCGTGAGAATCAGGACAGTTGCAAGCAGCGCAAAGCGGAGAGACGGAACGATGCGTTTTCGCTTGCGCGCCCCCAGTATCCGCCGTACGTCAAGCGCAAACAGAATTACAGCCGCGCCGCACAGCAGCGCTGCGCCAGCGCGGATCAATGAATCCACAGGCCAGGATGTAAACGCGGCTGCCAGGAACAGGGCGACACCTGTGTAGTATGTCCGAATTGTAACATTCACCGCTATCTTGTAGCCGTGGCTCAGCGAAAACATGGGTATAAATTTATAGGAAATAATCATGATAAGACCGAGCCAGAACCCAAATGTTCCGAGCAGCACATGGGTGAGCAACAGCGTGTTTGCCGGATCGCTCACCCCGGAGGCCGCCATGATGCCCAGTATCATGACAATGATAATACTCATGAAGGGGAAGAGCAGTTGGCGATGAACCGCAGTGGGGTTGCGAGCCTTGCGGTAACTTTGCAGCACATAGGCGCCAAAGACCAGGGTGGCCGCGAACAGGACAGATCCGCCAATGGCAACGATGATCCAGCGATTCGTCAGAAATCCGACGACCATGACCAGTACGCTGCCCGTATGAACAGGCAGATGCCAACTGGCGACATGACGGCTGATGGGAGGCGCCTGAAAGGCGATCGGAACGACCTGATAGAGAACGCCGCATGCGGTGGTGAGCATGAAGCCAAGAATCAACGCATGAACTAAGGCCAGTGTCTGAGGACTAGAAATATTACCCATTCGCCATTCTGGCAACAGTTTCCCTGAAAGGACAAAAGCAGGCCACGTCCATAATAGTCCCGTAAGGATATACCAGACGGTCGGGGATAGACTTTTTTTTGTTCCAATCGGTTGATTCATGGCAGTCACTCCGCCCAAGGTGATGCTTGAAGTATAACCGATAAGCGGGGGGATCGGTTGTGATGCGATGCACAAAGAATGGCCGAGGACAGGGTCCTCGGCCGCCGGTGTTCCTTATCGTGCGCGGGCGCGTTTTGCGCGCTTCCGTACATATCGGGCCATGGCGAGCGGCGTTCCCAGCACCAGAACCGCCAACAGCATGACGCCCACCCCGATCAGACCTTCACCCCATCCGATATGCCCGATGAGAGCTCTGTAAATAATCCCGGTTCCATAAACTCCAATCACGGTGACCATGAGCACCAGCCAAATGGGGGGAAGAAATTTTGGTCGCTCACTGCTGCGTTTCATACGGGTTGCCTCCTGATCGCACTTCGCGGTAGTGGCGACGCCAGATGAATTTGTAGACGCCAACAAAGCGGGGGATTGAGCGCAGTCCAGGAACGAAAGGGGTCAACATGAGAATCCCCGTCACGATCATCACCGTCATGACAACCAGGAGATCGGCCGCGCTGGAGGTGTTGTATGGTGGAATCTGATATAACAGAGTGTAATACCAGAGCCATACAGCGCCGGGATAGTTGCCGGTTTCCTTGATAACGCCCCAGTCTTCGCCCAGCATGTTGAGCTTTTGGGCATATGTGCTGTCGGCTGCGCCCTGAAAGAGAAGCAATGACTTTGTGCGGTTGATGAGCGGACTGGGCCCCTGTTCGCCGTCTATGGCCGCTTCCAGCAAACCGCTGTTTGCCAGTGCCAGATAATCGTTCGTGATTGCGACCACCGGGCCGTATGATCCATGCCCGGCGGCTGGCAGGATCAACTTGCCGCCTGCAATCGCGGCGTGCGGCAGGACCCGCTGGACATTGTCGACCCAGGCGGACTGTTGGCTTTCAGAAGCGTGCGTCCAGGTTGCCAGGATCCCGTTCAAGGCGGGGTCCAGCCATTTCATTCGCTCCAGTGGTCGGATGACTTCAGTTTGGGCGGGATCAATAGGGATGTGCACCCCTGACCACGCCTGTGGAGAAAAACCGCCGATCGCCTGCACGGACTGGGTTCCGTGGTTATAAGGCGGCCCATATGTGGAGAGTTCACTCTGCCCGGACAGATCATTCAGTTCCGTTTGCACAAGCAGGAGCGGATCCTGCTGCACCACCTGTTTTGCAGACAGGACAGGCACATCCGGGGTGGAGAATACGGCCGCCAGCACCAACACCGCCACGCCTACGCCAACGGTTGCAAGCGTCAACTCGCGAATCAGGTCATAAGGAATCTGGCGATACTTTGAATTTGGATAATTCATGGTCATGGATGCGATTCCCCCTCAGGAACTGACGGTGTGGGCCGTTGTCCGGCTGTTCGGTCGTTGCCATCGTCCAGGGGGAGCGGTTCGACGACGCCAAGTTTGCGCACGAGGAACAGATGGACTGCGATCATGAATAAAATCAGCATGGGCAACAGAAAGACGTGCAATCCATACATTTGTCCAAAATTCAACAGGTTAAAGAAACCGCCCACTCCCACGGAGTTCATCGCGTCCTTACCCTGCGTTCCAACCCACTGGGCGTCAAAGTTGTTTTGGGAAAGGTAGCCAGTGAAACCAGCCAAAATGGAGAGCAGAAACAGTATCCAGCCGCCGATCCAGGTCCAGTGCCGACCGCCGCGCCAGGCGGCCATCAGGAACTGCGCCCATAGATGCAGCACCATGAAGAAAAAGAACGCCTGCACCGACCAAAAGTGCGTGCTGTTAAAGAAGTGGCCCACTGTGGAAACATGCCACCAGTCTGGTCCGAAAATGACCAGAATCACGCCGGAGATGATGATCCAGACGAAGGCGGCGAGTGTCAGCACACCGAACAGATAGACGTAAGAGTCCACATAACTCGGCATCGTGTCGGGCAACAGATGTTCCATGGGAACATTGCGGTCCATCCAGTTGCGCAGTGATCGTGTCCAGTTATTTCCGGTCACTGTGATGCCCTCCTGAAAATGGAATGACGACCGCAAGAACAAACACGACAATCATCAATCCGACGACGATCAGGTCCGGAACAGACAGGTTGAAAAACGAATATTGCCAAGCGGGTCCTGCGATTATTGGAGGCTGCAATCCTGAGCCGGTCATCGTGCCACCCCTGTCGTCATGTAATAAAATAACAAAAATTAGAGCGAAATTCGAGTACGAAGCGTTTGTGCAACGTCTGAAATTGTACACTCCAAACCTAAGTATGTCCAGTTAAAAAATATCTAATCATGAAAATTATAGTCGATAAAATCGATATTTGTGATAGAATAGTGAATAATTAAATGAAACAATGAATATATGGTGGCTAAAAAAAGCCCGTAGTGCACCGTTTTGACGGAATGCACTACGGGAAAAATCACTACAGGCCTGTCTGAACCATCACCCATTTTTAAAGAAGTCACGGTTGGTAGCGATCCAGTCTTTTTCGGTGTCAGGCACAAACTCTTCCTGAAAAATTGCCGCCACTGGACACACCGGTTCACAGGCGCCGCAATCGATGCATACATCGGGATCGATGAGATAGGTGTCGCCGCCGTCATGAATCGCGTCGACGGGGCACGCTTCCACACAGTCTGCAGCTTTTTCCCCGATGCAGGGTGAAGTAATCACGAATGTCATGGTACTCCTCCTTAATAATACGGATACTGCGAGAGCCTCGCGAAATCAGTGTACCCCAATATGACGCGGACTTCTATGCGTTGCGTCACAGTGTTCTTTGCGCAATCCGGTGGGTGTCCGTTCTGCGGGTGCGAAATCGTGATTTTGCGCACAGCGTTCTGTTGTTGAATGAGATATGCTGGGAATACGCGGTGCCCTGTTTCAGGGTTGCACTGTGAATACGGAAATATGGCAAAGGAGCTTTGGGAATATGGCCAGAAAAATCGTCGACCTTGACGTGCGGGAGATTCTGAAGCAGCATGGGGAGCCATTTGACCTGATCATGAAGGCGTTCGGCGAACTCAAGGAAAATGATGTGCTGCAACTGCACGCGACATTTGAACCGACGCCGCTCATGCGCATACAGGGGAAACAGGGATTTCAGAATGTGGTTCAGCAGGAAGACAGCGATCACTTCATTATCCAGTTTTATCGTCAGGCTGCTTCCCTTCCTTTTTGGCACATCGACAATCGCGGATTGGAGCCGCCGCAACCCATGATTCGATCGCTCGAATGGCTGGACGGCCATCAGGAAGTTCTGGCTGGAACGATGGGTCTGGAAATCTGGAACGAGCGTGTGCCAGCTCTCCTGCTCCCGGAACTGGAAGAGCGGAATCTGCGGTACGAGATCGATGACGAAGGGGATATGACGGTTGTCGTGAAGATTCAGCAGTGACATGTTGCGTCAGAGTCTACTCTGCGGGGGCGCGTTCCGCTCCCTGCTGGAGGAGGAACATCTTGTGATACAGACCCTCCTTCGCGAGCAGTTCCTGATGAGCGCCGCGCTCGACAATTTCGCCGTGATGGACGACCAGAATCAAATCGGCGTCCTGAATTGTGGACAGGCGATGGGCGATCGCAATCGTGGTGCGGCCCCGGCGCATATTTTGGAGCGCACTCTGAATCGCGGCTTCCGTTTCTGTGTCAACACTTGCCGTTGCTTCATCCAGCACCAGCACCTTGGGAGCGCGCGCCATGGTGCGGGCAAACGCGAGCAACTGCCTCTGACCGCTCGATAGTGTCGCGCCGCGTTCTCCCAGCGGTTCCTCGTAACGGTGGGGAAGTTTTTCGATAAATGTGTTTGCCTGCACGAATTCGGCAGCCTCAATGATGTCCGTATCAGAGATGTGGCTGTCGCCGAGACGGATATTGGACAGCACATCACCCACGAAAATAAATGGATCCTGCAGCACGAGCCCAATCCTGCGCCGCAGTTCTTCATCTTCGTATTCGTTGATGTCGACATTGTCGATGGTGATCCGCCCCTGCCCTGGTTTATAGAAACGCAGCAGGAGGTTGGCGATCGTACTCTTGCCGCTGCCTGTATGTCCGACCAGCGCAACTGTCTGACCGGGCAGGGCCGCAAATGAAATGTCTTTCAGTATGTCTGCCTGACCATCGTAGGAAAAAGACACGTGTTCAAAACGAACAAGCCCACTGTGAATCAGGGGATGGCTGTCGCCTTCTTTGCCGGGGGCATAGTCCTCCTCGTCGAGCAGCTGAAACACCCTCTGTGAAGAAACCATGGCTTGCTGAAAGGAATTAAGGCGTTGCATCATGGCGTTGACAGGTTCGAAAAAGCGGTTGAGATAGTTACTTTCAGGGCTACTTTTTGAAACAGAAGCAACTGCGAAAAATTCAGGATGCCGGTGGCTGTCTGCAGGACGAGATAAGCGCCTGCGAGAAGGGCGACGGGCCGCCAGGGGAACTGGCGCGGGATGAGATACCTGTCGATAAATGTTTTGATCAGGATCGGTCCAAGCACATCTGACCCAGTTGCCAGAATGAGCAGCGCGAAGGCGACGATGAGAATCTTCGCATGCGGGTGGATATACCGCAACATACGGATGAGCGCAGAGCCCTGCACGGGTATGACGGGTTGTGTATCCATGAGTTCAGTCATGCGCGCAGTCCTCCTTCCGCCACGAGTTCTTCCAGCTGTTGCCTCCGATACATGGCGGCGTACAGGCCGTCTCGCTGCATCAGACCGGCGTGAGCGCCCTGCTCCGCAACTCTGCCGTCGTCCAAGACGATGATCAGACTCGCGTGCTGGATCGCGCTCAGTCGATGTGAAGCGATCAGCGTCGTGCGCCCAGCCCGTTCCTGACGCAGTGAGTCGAGAATGTGAGCCTCGGTGCGCGCATCCACCGCAGACAGCGAATCGTCCAGAATGAGGATTTCCGCGTCGAGCAGTAGGGCGCGAGCGATGGATATGCGCTGCTTCTGACCTCCGGAAAGCGTCACGCCCCGTTCGCCTACGACTATCTGAATGGTTGGGTCAAACAGCGCGTCGATTTTCGCCACCGCGTAGTTCTTGTCCACAACATCCTGGGACAGGGCGACAAACTCTTGTATTTCAATCTCTTCCTGTCCAAACTCTTTGACGACGCGGGATCCTGAAAGGTTTTCCTGGACCAGGTCGTTCAGGTCTGAAAACGCCGCCTGCGCCTTGTCAAATCTGTGATGGAGCAGCTTGCCGTAGCGACTGGTCGCAAACGCCATCACAGGCATCGGCAACAGGGCGACAATCGTTAATTGCCAACTGATTGTGACGGCCATCGTCGCGATGACCACAGTGCCGGTCGTAATGGAATCAACGAGTGTCAGGATCCCTTCCATCGCTGTCTGTTCCACGGCCTGAATGTCGTTGGTTGCATGCGCCATCAGATCGCCGACGCGCTTTGTCTGATAAAACTGCGGGGACATCTGCGTAAAATGATGAAACAGCCGCTCCCGCAGCGTTGTGGACAGGTCGATGGCGGCGCCAAACAGCAACCAGCGCCAGACATAGCGCAAGCCGTAACTGGAAAGCGCCGTTCCCGCAATGATCAGCAGCCACTCCAGCAGCCTGGCCGGCGTGATGTCGCGATGTTGGATCGCGTTGATGGCGAAACCACAATCTGGGGTGGAACAAGCGCCAGCAGCGCGACCATCAAGAGTGTGGCCACGGCAAACAGATAGCGCCATTTTTTACTTTTGAAATACCACATCAAGTCGAGAAATACGCGCAAATGACACCTTCCTTACGCGAAGCGCGATGGTCGAATTCATACGCAAGTTCAATTATAGCGCAAGATATGGCGGGATCGAGAAGGAGAGCACCGTGCGGCCAAATCATTTCCCGAATTTCCCGAGTTTCAATCGTTGCGTTTTTCTGTCTATGGTGTCAAAATGGTAGTGATATAGACATTGTCAAAGGCAATCGAGCGGGCGTGGTTGCGCAAGGTACAGTCTCAGGAGGCAGGGAGTTATGGTGCAGGTGACATCACCGCCGATTGAAGAACAGACCCACGAGCAGAAATCGACCATCCAGGCTGTCATGGATAACATTGGGAAGGTGATCGTGGGCAAGACAGATGTCATCCAGTTATGCCTTGTTTCCCTGATCGCGCATGGTCATATTTTGCTGGAGGACGTTCCGGGCGTGGGCAAGACCATGCTCGTGCGATCGCTGGCCAGGAGCCTGGATTGCCAGTTTAAACGGATCCAGTTCACTCCGGACCTGCTCCCCTCAGATGTTACTGGCACATCTGTCTTTAATCAGCGTATTGCCGATTTCGAGTATCGACCGGGTCCGATTTTTGGGCAAATTGTTCTGGCTGACGAGATCAATCGAACTTCACCCAAAACACAGGCGGCTCTTTTGGAAGCGCTTGAAGAACAGAGTGTCACGTTTGATGGGGTGACGCATGGATTGCCTGAACCGTTCTTTGTTCTGGCCACACAGAACCCCATTGAGTACGAGGGAACATTTCCGCTTCCCGAGGCGCAGCTTGACCGCTTTCTCATGAAATTGTCGGTGGGCTACCCGAGTCCGAC
>JAKADD010000022.1:0-1025 GCA_021820825.1 Bacillota bacterium | reverse complement strand
CCGGTGGCCACGCCGAATGACATCGCACTGTGGCAGGCGGAGGTGAGCCGCGTATACATGGACCAGACGGTATTTTCGTACGTTGTGGATATTGTCAGCCGTACGCGGGTACATCCTCAGGTGTATCTTGGCGTTTCACCGCGAGGGGGCATCGCCCTCGCAAAGGCGGCGCGCGCGTACGCCTATATGGAGGGGCGGGAGTTTGTGCTTCCTGACGACATCAAGCGACTGGCGCCATACGTGCTCAGCCATCGCATCCTGGTCCATCCCGAAGCGCGCATACAGGGTATTTCGGCAGAATCGCTGCTCGCGGACATTCTTCGCGAAACAACGGTTCCCGTCTTGCCTGTGCGGAGGTAGCCGTGCGCAACGCGATGCTGTTGACTTTTTTTTATGTGATCGCGGCGGCGATGTTTGCCGTTTCCCACATGTATGGGGGGTTTGGCGCGTGGTTCCTGTTTTGCGCCGCACTGCTGTTCGCCTGTTACGAGACCTTGGCTTGGTGGTCGCTGCCGCGATCATTCGCCGTTTTGCGCCGTGTTTCCGCCGGGAGACTGCAGGCTGGTCAGGATGTCGCGGTTGTTATTGACCTGAAGCTTACAGAGCATGCGTGGATGCCTGTGCAGTGGTTGCGCGTCGAGGATGTGTTGCCGACGCGGCTGGCCGTGCGCAGCGACGAACCGTATCATACGGTTTATCCATGGGATCGCAAGGAGTTTTCCGTTCAGTATCGGCTGACGGACGCTCCCCGCGGGCTCTATCGACTGCAAGAGGTTGCGGTCAGCGGCGGCGATGTGTTTGGTCTGTTGGTCAGGCGGGTGGTGGTGTATTGTCCGACGCAACTTGTTGTGTACCCCCGTGTGCGCAAAGTCGCCTACTGGGGGGCCATGGACCAGCGCCGTCTCGGCAACAGGGTGGCTCAGTCCAGAAGCGTCGCCGACGCTACGCGAGTGATCGGAACCAGGGAGTACATTCCGGGCGACCGGCTCAGCCGCATCCACTGGCTGGCCACTGCGCGGACCGGA
>JAKADD010000414.1 GCA_021820825.1 Bacillota bacterium | reverse complement strand
TTCTCCAGCGTGTGCCAGCGAGGCGAGTTGCGCATTTGACAGCCGCGGCGCTCTACACGGTAGATTCCCCACCCACGGTGCCACCCATACCTGACCACGCCCCGCATCCTATTTGTGTTCGGTTCGCGCAGATTCGTTTCCTGGAGACGAACCGTCGTGTCCTTCACAAGACGCAGTGTAGCAGGCGTATGTGAGGAGGAGTGATCTATTTACCCAGTACATCGCGCACAAAAACCCGGTTGGGAAAGTCCATGTGCCCATTTTGCATGGCACCGCCCACGCGCATTCATTGACCATAACGTACGCTCTGCGCGCATGTACGGTGCAAACCTAGCCCCTGCAAGCGTCTCTTGCCTCGACCCGTTTCAGACACGCATCTACGGTTGATTCTTCTTCGCCATCTTGGCCTTCAGTGCTGTCAGTTCATCTTCAACCCCATTGTCCCCAACTGTTTGAACTCATCATCCAGGGACTTTGACGACGTGCGCAGTTCATTGCTCGCTTCAGCTTCCGCCTCAAGTTGGTTCACTTTCTCCTCCATGCGTGAAAACCCGCGGGCGGCGCTCTCCGTCCCAAAGTTGCCCATCGTATGATTGATCTGTTTTTGCACCTTCGCCGCGTCAGCGCGTGCGACGAGCATTTCCCGCTTGCTCTTCATTTTCATAAATTCGTCTTTCATGTGCTCCAGCTTATGCCGCAGATCATCGGCCATCGCCTTTGATTTGTCATATTCATTGTCGTACGTGTCCGCCTTTTCCTGTTGATCCTTCTTATCCTGCAGCGCCTTGCGAGCGAGTTCTTCATTGCCCAGTTCAAGGGCCTTGACCGCCTGCTCCTGACGTTTTTCGACCAGCGCCGCTGCCACGTCGCGCTGTTCCAGAAACCGTTTCTCAATGGCGATCTGCTTTGCGATCGACATCGCACGACGGAATCCGCCTGTGGTGATCATCGCTGTGAGAATGGGTAGAGCCATATCCCATACCAAGACCTCCTCTCGAATTCCAGCATAAACGATCTTTGTGATGAAAGTGTGATAGACGTTCGCTTCAATATAGTGCGCCATTGACCTTATGGAGGCGAACGTTGATTCACAACAAAGCTGGGTGTCTCGCGGAATCAGCCAACGAGGATCTGCCCATATATTCCCGGTGCAGCATGGCCGGGATATTGGCAGATGTAGTTGTACTCACCCGACTGAGTGGCCGTAAAGGTGGTCGTGGCCATCGGATACTGGTCCTTGTTGGCCGCCGGGATTGGTGCAATGAACGATCCTGGATAAATCCCGCCCTGTATCATGGACATGTACGCATAGGGTGGCCGCGCCTGTGTAATCTCGAATCCGTGCGGCATGCCGATATCCTCGTTCACCAATTCGACCGCGACCTGGGCTCCCTTGGGTACATGGATGGTGGGATTGACCAGCCCTCCGATGACAAACCTGTCGTCCGCTCCCGCCATCATCGGCCCTCCAAGCACCACAATCCTGACGGATTGACCGTTGTAAGTGATTGAGTTGTTGGCCTTATCGACGGTCGCGTTCTGCAAAGATGCGTTCAGGTCGTGACGGTGCCCACTTGACGAAAGAACCCGTTATCATAGAACCCATCGCGCTGTCCCAGCCAGTTCCCTTTGTAGAGGAAGCGCCACCTGGCCCAACTGCTTGGCCCATCATGCCAGTCCAGCCACTATGGTTGTTCCATGGGGCGTTTGATACAGCGCCGCCGAACACCCAGGTGAAAATCCGCAAACGGGTTGCGCACTGTTCTTTGCACACCAGTTCTTTTGGCATGGCGGCTTCCTCCTTTGCCCGTTCCAGGCAGACGAACGACTGAGCTTGTGGTCTCAGACAGAGAGTGGGGCAAACTGTTCCCAAACAATCCGTGCTGTGCTTTCTTTCACGTACTATACTCTCGCAGAATACTTTCACATAGCATAAAAGAGGGTATCTTGATATAGCTCAAAGCGACCATCAGGTGTGACCGTTTTCGCTTATCGCGTGAATGTATGTTTGTGTAAATGTGTGTAGCGCTGGAGTGCGGGGCGATGGACGAGCAGAGGCATCTCCATTTCCAGCTCGGCATTCTCATGGGTACGTCTTTTAACGACTGTAACATCCAACTGATCCGGGGCACCATCATGCGCGTTCGTGGTTTCAGTTGCAACTGGGGTGGGTGGACAGAACGCATCAGGCGCGCCAAGGGCGCCATTGTCGGACAGCGTAAGACGGAGTTTCAACTTTGTCTGTGTGCGATGGAGGGCATCTTCATTGTTTCTTCACACGTGGGCAGTACGCTCGTTATGCAGTGGAGACGTGAAACCTGGGGAGTAGATATGATATGTCGATGGTGACAAGACTAAAGGACTTGGTGCGGGCCAACCTGAATGATCTGATGAGCAAGGCGGAAGATCCGGAGAAGAGTTTGAATCTGTATGTTGAGGACGCGTCCGAGCATTTGCGCGCATTTGCGGTCGAAGTCAATCGCTTTGAAGCCAACCGGATTCTTGTTGAAAAGCAACTGCATACCTGCGAAGCGACCATCGCAGATTGGCATGAGAAGGCAAAACTGGCGATGCAGCAAAGTCGGGAGGATCTGGCGCGCAAGGCGCTCGAGCAAGAAGGGAAGGAAAAGACGCGTCTGGATCATTTGCAGCAGGAATTGACGGATGCGAAGGCCACGTCCGCCC
>JAKADD010000413.1 GCA_021820825.1 Bacillota bacterium | reverse complement strand
TTCAGTTGGCTCAAACGACCCCGGGAAACGGCGACACCAGTACGCGTCTGAGCCAAGCGTTCAGAAACCGGGCGCAGCGAGAAACGGTCCACCAGCGCCGGTCTCCGGCCGCAAGCGCCGTAAGCGCCGTTTGCGAAGCGCGGTCCGCGCCTGAAAGCCGACGCCAGCCGCACGCAAAAAAGGGCTCGCCCCGCCAGCCCCGGCGTGGGCAAGCCCTTGGCTGCCTGTTTATTTTGCACATTGACATCCGGCGACAAGACTGCTGAGTTCAGGCGCGCGACACATAGAGACCGGATCTGGTGTCGATAATCAGACGGTCGCCAATATTTATGAAGAAAGGCACCTGAACGCTGTAACCAGTTTCCAGTCGCGCGGGTTTGCTGCCTCCCGTTGCCGTATCGCCGCGGATACCCGGCTCCGTCTCGACAACTTCCAGTTCCACCGTGTTGGGCAGTTCGAGCCCGATCGCTTCACCATCGTATAACATAACGACGCAGTTCATGTTTTCCTTCAGAAAATTGAGTTCATATTCGAGCTGTTCCTTGGGCAGATTGATTTGCTCAAATGTTTCTGAATCCATAAACGTGTAATTGTCGCCGTCCGAATACAGATACTGCATCTGGCGATTTTCGATGCGAGCGCGAGCCACCTTTTCACCTGCCCGAAACGTCATCTCCCTGACGCCGCCCGTGCGGATGTTTTTCAATTTTGTCCGCACAAAGGCCGCTCCTTTACCTGGTTTAACGTGCATGAACTCAATCACGCGCCATATGGAACCGTCATACTCGATGGTGGTGCCTGGACGAAAATCGTTGCTTGAAATCATTGGACAGTTTCGACCTCCCGAGAATGCGATCTACAAAATCAATAATTCCTTCGTCGCATGCGTCAATCGTGTGCATCCGTCCGCCGTCAGCACAATATCATCCTCAATGCGAACGCCGCCAAATCCGGGGATGTAAACGCCCGGTTCCACCGTGACAACCATGCCTTCTTGTAACACATCTGCAGACTTGCGCGCAAGTCTCGGCGCTTCATGGACGGCGAGTCCCAACCCATGACCAAGGGAATGGCCAAAGTTGTTCCCATATCCACCGTCCTCAATGACGTCGCGCGCCAGGGCGTCCGCAACCTCACCGCTCATGCCTGGCCTGATCTCCGCCAACGCGCGTTCCTGCGCGCGCAGCACGAGCTTATAGACATCCTGGTGATGGTCGCTCGGCGGTCCTATGACTACTGTGCGTGTGATATCGGATGCGTATTCGTGATAGCGGGCGCCAAAATCGAGCGTCACAAATTCACCCCGTCCAAGCAAGCGGTCGGAAGCGACCCCGTGCGGCAGGGCGGACCGTTCGCCGCTGGCCACGATCGTCGTAAATGAGACGCCTGCGGCGCCCTGCCTGCGCATGAATACCTCCAGTTCCAGCGCCACGTCGCGTTCACTCACGCCAGCGCGGATAAATCCGGCAATATGTGCAAACGCATCATCCGCGATCGTTGCGGCAGCCGCTATCCACTTCAGTTCAGAAGCTTCCTTGACCATGCGCAGTTGCTCCACCATAGAATCGAGCGGCACAAGTTCAATCCCGGGAAGAGCATCCTGAAGCTCCAGAAAGGATTTGTATGTAATGGACCCTGGTTCAAATCCAAGCCGCCGAATCGTCAGACGCTTCACCTGCTCGCGCAGAGTTTCCAGCCAGCGCGCGGCATGCATAACCACCGTCACGCCCTGCGCCTCGGCCGTCGCCTGGACAGCATAGCGAGAATCCGTCAGCAGCACGGTTTCCTGCGCCGCCTGCAGTACATACCCGGAAGATCCCGTAAATCCAGTGATGTAATGACGGTTTTCAGGCTCAGAGGTCAAAAATCCGTCGACGCCCGCAGCTTCGATTCGCGTCCATATACGTTTCCTGCGTTTTTCCATGTGCGATTCCTCCTCTGTAGAAATGTGACTGCTCCGTCGGGATCCTATCCTGTACCGCTGCTCAGACACGGCTGCGCCGAACTCGTCTCGGCACAGGATAGGATCCCGACGGAGCGAGTTTTCTACCTGTTGATGGCGATGAGAGCCCGCAACGCCAGTTCATACCCGACAGGTCCAAACCCGCTGATTTGACCCAACGCGACAGGCGCGATCACAGATTGCGAACGAAATGACTCCCGCGCGTGAATATTTGACAGATGAACCTCAACGACAGGCAACCGAATGGCGGCAACCGCGTCACGCAATGCGATGCTGTAGTGTGTATAGGCGCCGGGGTTGATCACGACGCCGTCCGCTCGACCCTGCGCGGCGTGCAGATGATCGATGAGGGCGCCTTCGCTATTGGATTGAAAGAAATCCACTGAACAGTCAAGCGAATCTGCCACTTCCTGTATGCGCTGATTGATCTCTGCGAGAGTGGCGGCGCCGTAGACATCCGGTTCCCGCTGTCCGAGCAGATTCAGGTTGGGACCATGGATTATCACAATGTGCGGCATCCGGCAACACCTCCTGCCTATTCTGATGATTGTACCATACGGCCCGCATCCGATCCGTTTCCCAAGTAGACCCGCATGACGGCACACGTCATGCGGGTACGGCGCACGTCGCACGCCGCGCGGGCACGGCGGCTCACTGCCCTGCAATATGCCGCAAAATGGGGTTGCGCGCCGCCGCCGTCTCATCGAGCCGATCGATCACTGTTTC
>JAKADD010000412.1 GCA_021820825.1 Bacillota bacterium | reverse complement strand
TTTCGCTCCTGACTGCCACCGCGGATGATGGGGCGAAACGGCGTACCCCTTCTCAGATAAAGGGCGCCCACTCCCTTGGGGCCATAAATCTTGTGCCCACTAAAAGACAATAGTGACACAGGCGCCGAGTTTACGTCAACCCGCAATGGACCAAGCGCCTGCACCGCATCGCTGTGAAGTGGAATTCCGCGTTCCTGAAGACGCGCCGCCAGTTCGGCGATCGGTTGGACAGCTCCCGTTTCATTGTTCACCCACATCACGCTGACAAGCGCCGTATCGGGCCGGACAGCAGCCATGACAGCATCCGCGTCGACGATTCCTGCGCGGTTCGGCAACACAACGCTCACTTCATAGCCCATTTCTTCAAGCAATTCGCAGGTATGCAACACCGCATGATGCTCAATCGCCGTTGTAACCACATGGCGTCCTTCAGAAGCTCTCAGAACCCCCAACAGGGCGAGAAAATCCGCCTCCGTGCCGCCTGCGGTAAAAACAATCTCCGAAGTGGCTGCGCCAATGGTCTCAGCCACCTGCGCGCGGGCATTATCCACCGCTATTTTTGCAGCTTGTCCAGTCTGATGCACACTGGATGGATTCCCGTATACTGCGGACAGATACGGCTGCATGGCTTCCAGAACCGCTGGGCTTGGCGCCGTGGTTGCGGCATTGTCCAAATAGATCTGCTGCATGCTGCGCCTCCCGCATCGAGTTCCGTCATATATAAAACATCAGCGCCGATCCGTCCGTTTTACCCCACATCTCGATCAGGTCCGCGATCGTGGTGGAGTCCATAACCTCTTCAATGCTCGTCCGCAACCGTTCCCAAAAGAGGTCCAGACCATCGCCTGATTCATCGACCACAGCGACAGGGCCCTCCAGAATGCGCAACACTTCACCGGCAGTAATCTGCGCGGCCGGACGCGACAGCAGGTAGCCGCCATAAGCGCCGCGCACGCTTTTGACCAAACCAGCGTTGCGCAGAGGAGCGATCAGTTGCTCAAGATAGTGATCGGAAAGACGCTTGCGCTCTGCGACTGACTTGAGAGAGACCGGATGGTCATTCATAGCCATTCCCAAATCAACCATAAGCAAAAGGCCATAGCGGCCTTTCGTAGAAATCTTCATACAAGATCACCTATCCTGAAAAATCGCCGCAGGCGTATTTTTCTTCCCGGTTGTTGATTGTGTGAAGCGTTGCAAGTTTGCGTTGCAATAACTTTCAGACGGGAGAATCCATCCCCTATGTTTCCCATTATACCATACCTATTGCGCGCAATTGTGAGCGAAATTAGGATTCTTGGCTTTCCGCGCTGTCTGCGGCCCCTTTGCGCGGCCTGATGCGCGCCTCCGTACCCTGGTTTGTCGGTCTGTAAAATGTGTCCCGCGCGAGTTCCGCCGGCAGATAAGTCTGCTTTACATAGTGATTGGGATAGTCGTGCGGATAGAGATACTCGCTCGCCGAGTCCCCGTCTCTGGCAAAATGGCGGTCGCGCAGCCAGGCGGGAACCTGCGCATGCGGAACTCTTCGCAACGCCTCTTCGACACGGGCGAGCGCCTGGACGACACTGTTCGATTTCGGCGCCTCGCACACAAATATGATCGCTTGCGCGATTGGAATCCGCGCCTCCGGCAACCCCACCTGTTGCAGCGCCTGTAACGCGGCGACCGCCTGCAGGAGCGCCTGGGGACTGGCCAGTCCGACGTCTTCACTGGCATGAACGATCAAACGGCGCACCGCAATGACGGGATCGACCCCAGCCGCGACCAGACGGGCAAACCAGTACAGCGCCGCGTCACTGTCACTGCCGCGCAGCGACTTTCCAAACGCGCTCAACAGATCGTAAAACACCGCTTCGTCAAACTCGGCGCCCACTCCCTGAAGCGCTTCCTGCGCATCGTCTGCGCTGATCGCGCACACTGCGGAATCGGAGACGGCGCGAAAGTAGCTTGCCTCAAGAGCCTGCAACGCTTTGCGCAGATCCCCGCCTGAACTGTGAACCAGCAACTCCATGGCCTCCGGTTCCACATTGACGGCATAGCGGCCCAGCCCACGCTCTTCATCGCGCAGTGCCCGCGCAAGAGCGGTCCGGACATCCTCCGCCGAGAGTCGCTGCAGTTCAAAAATCTGCAGTCGACTCAGCAATGCGCGCGTCAGGCAGATGCGCGGGTTTTCCGTCGTGCTGCCTATCAGGTATACGACGCCCCGCTCCACAACGGGCAGCAGCAGATCCTGTTGCGTTTTTGAATAGCGATGGATTTCATCGACAAACAGCACCGTGTCGACGCCGTACAGACGCTTTTCCTGTTCCGCGGCCGCGAATACGTCGCGCAGATCTTTGGCGCCGGACGCCACTGCGGACAATTCCACCAAGCGGGCGTTCGCAGTTTGCGCAAACAGCTTGGCGAGTGTTGTCTTGCCCGTGCCTGGAGGACCCCACATGACAATCGACAGGAGTCGACCCGCATCGTAGACGCGGCGCAGCATACGGCCTTCGCCCACCAGGTGTTGCTGCCCCACGAATTCATCAAGATTTCGTGGACGCATGCGTTCCGGCAAAGGAGCGTCAGGACGGCTTGCCCCCAAGTGTCTTCACCTCGCCCGTGAACAAAATGCTGCGGCCGCCACCGTATCGTCAATGTCTTCCTCGCGAATGTCGAGATGAGTGACAAAGCGAATCGTGGAACCGCCAAATTCAGTGGCCAGC
>JAKADD010000021.1 GCA_021820825.1 Bacillota bacterium | reverse complement strand
ACGCAATGTACAGATCCGGAGTCACGACCTTGCCCGTTTGGCCAATCTGCAGCGAGTAGTCGCAGTAGCCCGCGTCACACGCGCCGCGCGACGCTCCGACCGCCGCGCCGAGCACGGCGGCAAGCTCTCGGAGCGGTGCGAACCCTTCTTCGCTTTTCACCCCGCGACCTCCAGACACGATGATTTTCGCCTCCGAAAGATCGACGCCCGCGACTGCCTTTTTCAGCACCTCTCGCACTTGCGTCGGCACGCTTTCCGGGAATTTTACCGGGAGTTTCGCCACATTGCCTGTCGCCCCCGTTTCCTCATGCGCCGCAAGATTGTTGGGGCGTATGGTGGCTACAATCAAGTCGCCTGCTATTTTGACCTTCACAAATGCCTTGCCTGCATAAACGGGGCGCGTAAAGAACACATCAGCGCCAGAAAGTTCAACCTGAATCACATCGGACGCCTGCCCCGCCTTGCGGCGCGCAGCCACCATCGGCGCCACATCCCTCCCGATGGCGGAGTGCGCGAACAGCACAGCCTGCGGCGCGAACGTTTCAATCGCCTGCTCTACGGCAGCCGCGTAATGCTCCGGCACATACTGACCAAATTCCTCCCCGTCCGCAACGTACACCTGATCCGCTCCCTGAGCGCGCAAAGACGCAGCCAATCCGGCGACCCCGCGCCCGATCAACAGCGCCGCAACCACACCGCCGTCTGCGATTATCCGCGCGCCGCCAAGCGATTCGAACGAGACATTACGCAACTGGTTTCCGCGCAAATCTGCAACTACCAATACATTCCGCATCACAGCCATCGCTCCTTTATTCGCTCAAACGCCAGTACATTCCTTATCATCGACTTTCATGACGCTTCGCGTCACCAACAACCGGGCAGAAAATACGCCTGCGGCGATTTTCAGAATCGACTTTCATGACGTTACAGCACTTTGCTGGTTTGCCGCAGTTCATGAAACAGCGTCTGCGCACGTGCTGCGGTGTCGCCCTCCAGTACGCGTCCGGCGCCTTTGGCGGCAGGGAGGAACAGCGCAACGGCGGAAACGCGGCTGGCGATAGCCTGCGCATCAAGCCCCAATTCGGCAACCGTCATTTTTGTGAGCGGTTTCTTGCTCGCCTTGCGAATGCCGATCAGCGATGGATACCGTGGTTCGTTCAATCCCTGCTGCGCCGTGACCAGCGCTGGCAGCGGCGCCGACACGATCTCCGTGTCGCCTTCCGCATCCCGCTCGGCGACAACTTCCCCGCCGTTTATCTCCAGCTTCGTGACCGTTGAAATATGCGGAATCCCAAGCAGTTCCGCCACGCGGACGGCGACCTGGCCCGACCCATCGTCCACAGCCTGATTGCCGGCGATGATCAGATCATACGGCCGCCCCTTGATGACGGCGGCCAGGACTTCCGACACAGTCACCTCATCGCCAAACGCCGCCTCATCCGCAACGTGAATCGCCTCATCGGCTCCCATCGCAAGCGCCGTGCGAATGGCTTCCTCCACACGCGCAGGCCCCACTGTGACAACCGTCACCACCCCGCCCGTTGCTTCCTTCAATGTGATCGCTTCTTCCACAGCATACTCGTCGTAGGGATTGAGGATAAACTGCACCCCGTCTTCTTTTACAGCATCGTTCTCCAGCACAATTCTGGCTTCTGTATCGAAAGTTTGTTTGATGCATACGATGATGTTCACAATTACACCCCTATTCCGCGTATCAGCATGTCGTAGACCGGGTCCACAAGTTCCGTCAGATCGTACTTGGCGCCTGTAAAAATCCAGGCGCTGACGGTCTCGTCAATCGTGCCAAAAATCATCCTGCGAGCCACGCGCACATCAAAAGGACTCCGAAATGCGCCCGTCTGCTGTCCCAGTTCCAAAATACGGTCCAGAGTGCGATGGTATGGTTTCATCATATCCGCCACCTGCTCGCGAATCGCCCGATCCGCCTGGCGGACGTGCACCTGCAACACCAGCGCCAGATCGGGGTCCAGTCCGAGAGTCCGAAAATGCGCTTCGATCAGTTGGCGCAAGGCGATAAGCGGTTCCGGATGTTCACCTTCAAGCCAGGTTGACAAAATGACAATCTGCCCGATGGTCTCACGCAGCACAGAAATCAGAATGTCCTCCTTGTTCTTGAAATAGAGATACACTGTGCCGTCTGCCACCCCCGCTTCGCGCGCAATACGCGCAATCTGGGCGCCGTGATATCCAGAAACCGCCATTACCCTCACAGCCGCAGCAAGTATGGCGTGATACTTGGCCGTGTCTTTGCGCTGTGCGATGGGCGTCATCCTCCATTTCACCGAATGGCTATTCATTCATCAAAATCTTACGCCACCCTCGGCAAACCGTCAAGAGACTGTCCACTTCCATGAATCAATCGGTCCCTGCGCCCCCGACCAGACAACACCCTGCAGCCGCGTGCTCTGAACGCCGAGCAGATTGGGGTCGACCAGGAAATTTTCCGGCGCATTCTGGCTGACCAGCGCCTGCCATTTATTCAGTATCTGCTGCCGTGTCGCCGTATTGGTCGCAGCAGCGCTCTCCTGCTCAGCAATCAGAGAATTGTTGGCGGCGACGGCAGCGTCTGCCGTGTTGGTCCAGTTGACCGTGTCAATATTATACATAGCATTCGCAGACCACAGATCGGCGGGGTTGGGATCGACTCCAAACTGCCAGCCCATCACGTAACCCTGAATGGCGGGCGGGTTCGACTGCAGGTCATAAATCATCTGCCGGGGCGACAGCGCAGGTCCAACGCTTGCGTCGACGGCGATCGCCCGCAGATCGTTCACAATGGCCGTGGCTTCCTGTTTCCCGTAGGGATCGCCCTGTGCATACGCAATGGCCGCTCCAAGCGGCTGGCCGCCCGGTTGCACGATCCACAGTTTGGGTCCAATGTGAAACCCGGCGCTCATCAACAGATTGCGCGCCGTTTGCGGCTGATACGGATAGACGTTGTTCAGCGCTGTGTTATACCACATACTGTCAGGCGGCAGCGGGCCGTTTTCAAGCGTCGCCTGGCCGCCAAACACAGAACTGATCAGCGCCTTGCGGTTGATCGCGTATTCCACCGCCCGCCGAAACGCAACGCTCCCATAACCGGGAAGGTTGTCTTTCCAGCCGAGAAACGTATAGCCGTTGCCCGCTGTGGACATCACCCGGTATCCAGCGATGTGGCTCGCCTCCGCAGCCAGGCTGGGAGAGACTCCGCTGTACAGATCAATCTCCCCTGCATGCAGCAACCCGGGAAGGACTGCGCTTGTCGCCACTCTCACAATAAAATTTTGCAGTTTGGGAATCCCCAGCACAAACTTGCGATTGGCCGTCAGGTCTACCTGCGCGCCCCCTGACGAAGAGATCAGAAACGGTCCGCTCCCGACATCGGGGTCCGCCGCGAACTGCGACGTTGGCCAGGATGCATACGGAATCGAGCCAAGAACCGTGGATGGCAGCGGCATCATCCCTGCAAAGTCGCGCACAAGCGCGGACGGGTCCGGAGCGCGCAACTGAAAGTAGAATTCGCTCCCATTGACCGCATGGAATCCCGCCACTGTTTGCGCCTGTCCGGCCATCACTGCACGCGAACCTACGATCGGCAACACGCGATAGCCCTGTGTGCCAAGCAACTGGTTATTGTACACCGGGGAGGCCAGAAAATTGACGGCGAGTCCAATATCGGCCGATGTGATCGGCGTTCCATCCGACCACACAGCGTTCTTGCTCAGTTGCATGTACAGACGCTGTCCGTTGCTTTCATACCACCATTTCGCGACCAGTTCAGGAGCGACCTCCAGATTTTGGCGCAGGTGCAGCAAACTGCCAAACTGTTGTTCCACCACAAAATTTGTCGACGCCGATGACGACAGATAAGGCAGGAAAGCGCTCGAAAACGCGGTCGGTTCACCGATTGTGACAGGCGTTGTATTGGTCGGGATACCTGGTTTCAGTGCTGCGGCCCACACCTGATTCGCCTGTGCTCCCATGGTTGAGACAGCGATGACAGTCAGTGCGCCTGCCAGGAAAAATGCTGTCCGCTTCCAATTAAACGCTGGCCGCTTCCCAATGAACATGGATAAAGCGTACGCTGCACTGGAATTGCGTCTTGGTCGGCTCATGTCATATCCCCTCACCCCTTAATAATAGCAAAAGAACAGGCCAGCCGAAAGAAAATAGCCAGAAGCATTGCGCCCTGGCCATAATGACACCTATCATGAAGCGGAGAAACGTCCATCATGCAGGTCTAGCTCCGCATCTGCGGGTCAAACGCGTCGCGCAGTCCATCGCCGATAAAGTTGACAGACAGGATCGTAAGCACAATCATGATGGCAGGCGGCAACCACAGATAGGGTTGCGTGGTCATGGCGGTATAGTTGGAAGCATCGCTGAGCATGCCGCCCCAGGAAGCCACCGTGAGCGGAAGTCCGAGCCCGATAAATGTGAGAGCGGCTTCCAGGCCCACATACCCTGCAACGGCAAAACTGACCAACACCGAAAGCGTGCCCACCGTGTTCGGCAGCATATGCCGAAAGATCGTGCGCCAGGTTCCCGCGCCAATCGTTGTGGCCCCAATCACAAAGTCCTGCTGGCGAAGCTGGATGAACACCCCGCGCATGAACCGTCCTGAAGCAGGCCAACTCGTGATCACGACGACCGTGATCAGGATGAGTTCGCCTGACGTGTTGAACACGGCTTCAAGGAACAGGATGAACACAACAAAGGGGAAATTCAGCATGACGTCCACAAACCGCATCATGAGGTTGTCGATCCAGCCCCCAAAATAGCCGCTGATTCCCCCATATATTGTACCGATGACAAGCGTCATGATGCCGGCCGAGAAGGCCACGGTCAGGTCCACGCGTCCGCCATACAGGAGGCGCGCCAGATTGTCGTAGCCCGACTGGTCCGTGCCCAAAGGATGCGCCGCAGAGGGGGGAGCATTCGTATTCATGATATCGATGGTCGATGGATTGTAATGGGTAAAGAGCGGCGCCCCCACTGTCAGGATAATAATGATCAGCAGAATAATCGCGCCCGCCACCGCAAGCGGATTGCGCATAAACCGTTCAAAAGCGAGTCGCGACAGAGATTTCCCTTTCCGGACCGCGCCGCCTGGTTTTATTCCGGCATTCGATGTCACATTGGTTGCCATGGTCTCACCTCCTAATTGTATCTCACGCGCGGATCCATCGACGCGAGAAGAATGTCGGCAAAAAGATTTCCGAGCAGGACCATGACTGCAAATATCAACGTCGTCGCCAAAATGACTGGATAGTCGCGATTGAGGTTGGCATTGATCGTAAGTTCTCCCATGCCAGGCCAGGTGAAGATCTGTTCAAGGATGACCGCGCCGCCGACCAGTCCGCCGATGTCAAAACCGAACTGCGTCGTGATCGGAATGATGGCGTTGCGCAGGACATGCCGGAACAGCACGCGCGCCGAGCGCAGACCTTTGGCTCGCGCCGTGCGCACATAATCCTGAAATAACACTTGCAGCGTGTTGGCGCGCATCAGGCGCGTGTAATAGGCGACGCTGGGGAGAGCCAGAGTGACTGCGGGCAGGATCAGATGCTGGAGGCGGTCGCCGAGGTCGCCGGACCATGGCACGGCAGCCGTGACCGTTCCCATTGAGGGAAGCCAGTTGAGCGTAAAGGAAAACAGAAAGATGAGAAACAGGGCAAAAACGAACCCCGGAATGGAGTACATAAACACAGCCAGGAAGGATGTGGTGATGTCGAATCCTTTATTCGCTCGGTTGGCCTGGAAAACGCCAACCGGAATGCCGATGATCAAAATGATGAGTTCCGCCGTAAAAGCGAGGGTCACCGTGTTGGGAAGCGCGATGCCAATCAGGGTCGTGACCGGCTCCTGAAACTCAAAAGAGGTGCCGAGGTTGCCGTGCAGCAGGTTGACGATCCAGTTCACGTATTGCTGCGGCCAGGACAGGTTCAGGCCGGCGTTTGCCTGTCGTTGCGCGATGACTTTCGCGGCATCCTTGATATGCGGGTTAAGACCGATGAGCGCCTGGAAGGCATTTCCAGGCATCAGATGCATGAGACCGAACACGATCACGGTGATGATAAACAAAGTCGGGATCAAGCCCAACAGACGGCGAATCACATAACTGACCATACAGCGGCCCTCCTCGATAACTTTCAGTCATGGGGAGCCTCCAAACGCCGCTCCCCATGACCGCATGGTATACCTCACAGCCGAA
Source organism: Bacillota bacterium (assembly GCA_021820825.1). Next base: position 7,552 of record JAKADD010000021.1, on the reverse strand, counting down.
GCAACAGCACCAGTTCGTTACTTGCCGCTGCTGAGCCACCATCTCTGAGGATCGAGATTGCCGTACGGCGTGAATACAACGCCATGCAGGTTCTTGTTGTAGGCAATAACATTGTTTGCGTCAAACAGGAAGTTCTCCGGCAGTTGCTGATTCAGCAATGCCTGCCATTTGTCGAGAGTGGCGATGCGGTAGTTGATGTTGTACGCCGCAGTGCCGTGCGACTCGTGGATCAGCTTGTCGTTCAACTGAATGGCCGGGTCTTTCGTGTTCGTCCAGTCGATCGTTTCCACGTTCAGCGCGTCGCTCGATCTCCACAAGCCGCGCGGATCGGGATCGTTGCCGAGGCTCCAGCCGAGCAGGAACGCCTGGATGGGCTGCTTGCCATTGGTGTCTGTGTTCAGTTGGTTGAGGATGGTGTTGAAGTTGATCGGCGGATTCACCTTCATGTTGATGTGCACGGCCTGCAGGAAGCTCTGGATAAAGTCAGCCATCCGCTGGATGTTCGCATCGCCGCTGGAAATCGTCAGCGTCGGTGTGAAGGGCTGTCCGTTTGGCATTGTTCTCCAGCCGTTCTTGATCTTCATGCCAATCGAGTTCAGCAATGCGTTCGCCTTGGCTGGATTGTACGGATAGGTGTTGAGTTTGTTGTTGTACCAGAAGTTGATCGGAGGCAGCGGACCGTTCTCAAGCGTGCCATAGCCTGCATACAGCGCCTTGATCATCGCGGGTCGATTGAGCGCATACTCGACCGCCTGCCGGAAGGTCGCCTGGCTGAACAGCGAACCAAATGTCGCGTTGTTGAGACGCCAGCCGAGATACTGGAATCCGTTTGAAGGAGTCACGCTGATATTGAGAGTCGGAACCTTCTTCATCTGCGCAACGTCAACGGCGTGAATACCAGCCATTGTGACCTGTCCGGACGCCAGATCGCCGTTGACGACATCGGTGCTGATGACTTTCCACACGTTCTGGGCGATGTGCGGACGGCCCAGCACATAGTAGGGATTCGCCTTCTGGGTGATCGACTGGCCAGGCACGATGCTCGTCGTGATGAAGGCGCCCGAACCGACCCAGGGATGACGGTCAAAGGGGGTGCCTTTCCACTGGGACATCGGGATCTTGCCCAAGATAAAAGTGGGCAGCGGAGTGATGCCAGACAGGTTGGCGGGCAACGCAGCCGCGTCAGCCTGTTGCAGGGTGACCGAAAACTCGCGCGGGCCAAGGGTCTTGAATCCGGACGGCGTCTGTCCGTCAGGCAGGTACCCGCTCTTTGGCACGCCGACGACATTGGACAACAGGTAGCCGTACGAACCGCCGTCGGTCACGTTGTAGCTCTTCGACAGCAGCCAGTCCACGCCGAGTTTGACGTCAGCGCTCGTGATGTACATGCCGTTTGACCAGCGCGCCTTCGGATTGATCTGGAAGTAATAAGTCATCTTGTTTGGCGATGTCCACCACTTGTTGACAATGTCCTGAGAGAGTTGATCCTTGCGGTTAAAGCGCAGAATCGAATCAAAACTGTATGACGTCGCCTGCGCCGTATACGCGGACGTCGACAAAAACGGAATGAAGTTCAGGCCAAATGCGGTTGGGAACGTTTGCACAAGTGTGCCGCCGTTCGTGATCGGAGCACGGTGCACCGCAGCGGCGTCGGCGCCGCCGATACCGCCGGAACAGCCGGCAAGCAGCGCGGACAGCGTCAGCACGGCCGTCGCTGAGAAAAGTGCTTTTTTGTTCTTCATCTTGAAACCCCCTATGATGGTATGTAAAGCGCGTTACTGAGCGTCCACCCGAAAACAGACACTCCCGCGATGCTGGTCCCCCCAGTCATCGCGCTCCCCGCCACCCTCTCAGGTGTACAGATGACACGCCGTGAACTGCCCCGGAGTATACTCTTTTAGAATGGGGCGTTCAGTGCGGCAGATATCCATCACCTTCGGACAACGCGTATGAAACGCGCAGCCGGAAGGCGGCTTAGCCGGACTTGGAACATCTCCCACGAGCACGATCCGCTCACGATTCATGTGCCGCTTCGGTTCGGGCGCCGCCGACAGCAACGCCTGTGTGTACGGATGCTGCGGAGAACTGTACAACAGGCGTTTGGGAGCCAGTTCCACCAATCTCCCCAGATACATCACGGCCACACGGTCGCTGACGTGTTTCACGACAGCGAGATTGTGAGAGATAAACACGTAAGAGAGTCCAAACTCCTTGCGGAGGTCAGCTAACAGGTTGAGAACTTGCGCCTGAATCGACACGTCGAGAGCGGACACTGCCTCGTCGGCCACAATCAGTTTGGGTCGCAGAGCGAGCGCCCTCGCGATGGCGATGCGTTGCCGCTGTCCACCGGAAAATTCGTGCGGGAAGCGCATTCTCGCCTCCGCGCTGAGTCCAACGATCTCCAGCAACCGAACAACCTCGTTGCTGATATCGGAACGCGTTCCGCGTTTGTTGACAATCAGTGGTTCGGCAACCAGCGACCCCACACTCATGCGGGGATTGAGCGAACTGTACGGGTCCTGAAAAACCATCTGAAAATCGTGTCGCAGCTTGCGCAGTTGCCTGCCCTTTACATTGGTGATATCGCGACCGCTCATCAGGATCGAGCCTGATGTCGGATCATTGATGCGCATGATCAGACGGCCCAGAGTTGATTTGCCGCAACCGGACTCACCCACCAGTCCGATCGTTTCGCCTTCCGGAAGGCTGAACGATACGTCGTCGACAGCCTTCACATGCCCTATTGTGCGGCGCAAAACCCCGCCTGAAATCGGAAAATACTTTTTCACATTCCTGACTTCGAGAATCGATTTCCCCTGCGCCTTCTTCAGCGCCAGATCAGATTCCAGAGTGCTCACTGAACCGCCCCCTTTCAGAAAATCTCTATACCAGATCGCAGCGGACAAAATGCCCCGGCTTCAGTTCACGAAGTTCCGGCATCTTCTGATGGCAGCTTTCCTCTGCCATGGTGCAACGCGGCGCGAACCTGCAGCCGACCGGAAAGTTTGCCGCGCTCGGAACAGTGCCTGGAATCGAAGCGAGCCGTTCGCGATCCTGTTCAATGACAGGGATTGACTCCATCAACGCTTTCGTATACGGATGGAGGGGATCGTCGAACACTTCGTCGGCGTTCGCGGTTTCGACCACCTGGCCGCCATACATCACGACCACATCGTCCGCCATCTCCGCGATCACACCGAGATCGTGCGTGATTAGAATGATGGCTGTACCATTCTGATCCTTCAGACTTCTCATCAGATCGAGAACCTGGGCCTGGATGGTCACATCAAGCGCTGTGGTCGGTTCGTCCGCGATCAAAAGTTTGGGCTGGCAAGCCATGGCCATGGCAATCATGGCCCGCTGCCGCATACCGCCCGACAACTGGTGCGGATATTCATCAACGATCTGCTCGGCCCTTGGAAAGCCGACACTGCGCAACATTCCAATGGACTGCCTTTTGGCCTCCGCCTTGGACACATTACGATGACGGATCAGTACTTCGCCGATCTGTTCACCTATCTTCAACACCGGATTCAGGGCCGTCATCGGTTCCTGAAAGATCATTCCCATCCGGTTGCCCCGCACGTCCGACATCTGTCGTTCGGTGAGTTTCAGAAGATCCGTACCTTCGAAGGTCACTTCCCCTTCAACGATCCGTCCCTGAGGTCCGGGAACCAGGCGCATCAGAGAGAGTGACGTCATGCTCTTGCCGCTGCCTGATTCACCAACGATACCGAGCACTTTGCCGGGCTGTACCTCAAAGTCAACGCCGTCGACTGCTTTGACCTCCGAATTTTTGCTGATGAAATATGTCTTCAAATTGCGAACTTTCAGTAATGGCTCCGCCATGTCACACCCCCAGAATAACACTGCGCCTGCAAACATTTGATCGTTTCAAAATCTCCATGTCAGAGACACAAAAACTTTAGAAACTCTACGCCTTCATGATAGTGACTTGCTCTTAAAAGTCAACTGCAAAGTCTGCTGATCTACTGAAGCGTCGATTCTTTCAACGACTCTTTCTCAAACGCATTTTCTGAGAATTACGTTAACATACAGGAGGGGATAATCGAATGTAAAAACTGTGTAAATTAATTGAAAGCGTAGTTTTCCAACGGAACTGGCGTCCTTCACACGCGCACAATACGTCCCGAAAAACAATTACGAAAATTAAAAAGCGACCACAGGTCTGCCCCTGAAAAAAGAACCCGCGATCGCTTCGCAAAGCTGTTATACTCCGATCTTGCACTGTGTTTCAGCGCAGCGTTGCAGCGCGCGCCAGCCACCCCTGTCTGAAAACACGCCCCGACGCAGGATGTGAACCCGGCTGGACGTGTTTTTCATCTGCTGGCGCCGTATAAGCGGTGAGATCTTACTACGCGGCTTACACTTTGACTGCGGAAACCCGCTGCTCTGCCTCAGTGTCCGCAAGCATGTCTGCCAGAGTGATTTCATTCAGAGTCCGCATGATGCTGTCGTTGAGCTTAATCCACACACCGCGCGTGTGGCAGTGGCCAGCCTTGTTGCAGAAATCCTCCGGCGACGCAAATTCGTCGCTGACGCAGCCGATCGGCGCCATATCGCCTTCCAGCAGTTTGACGACCTGACCCATATAAATGGCCTTCGGTTCCCTGGCAAGCAGGTAGCCGCCGCTGGCCCCACGGACGCTGCTCACGAGACCCTCGCGGCGCAGCAAGGAAAAGATCTGGTCGAGAAATGCTTCCGGGATATCCTCGCGCGCCGCGATCTCACGCAGCGGCACCGGCTGTTTTGCCGAACGCGAGGTCTCGGCAAGCGTCACGATCGCGCGCAGTCCATATTCCGTGCGCATCGATACCTTCACCGCGGTTCCCTCCTTCAGTTCTCGATCGCACAGGACAAAGAGTGCGCATCGACGCCCTTATCCGATCGATCCTTCCATCTCAAACTTGATCAGTCTGTTCATCTCAACCGCATATTCCATCGGCAGTTCTCTGGTGAATGGTTCGATGAAACCCATGACAATCATGCGTGTCGCATCTTCTTCGGTAATGCCCCGACTCATGAGATAGAACAGTTGCTCCTCACTGACTCGTGATACAGTCGCCTCGTGCTCGAGTGTAACAGAATCGCTCAGAATCTCATTGTACGGAATCGTGTCCGACGTCGACTCCGCATCGAGAATTAACGTATCGCATTTGATATTTGATTTTGAATGCTGTGAGTCTGGCGAAAAGTGTGCAAGACCCCTGTACGTCGTCTTCCCGCCGTGCTTGCTGATGGACTTGGAAACAATCGTCGAGGTACAGTCCGGCGCAGCATGCACCACTTTTGCTCCCGCATGCTGATGTTGCCCCTTGCCAGCCACCGCGATTGAAAGCACAGTGCCCTTGGCGCGCGGCCCAAGCATGTAAATTGCGGGATACTTCATCGTCAATTTGGAACCGATGTTGCCGTCCACCCATTCCATGGTGGCGTCCGCATAGGCGACCGCCCGCTTGGTGACGAGATTGTAGATGTTGGGCGCCCAGTTCTGGATCGTCGTATACCGCATGCGCGCACGGTCTTTCACGATGATCTCGACCACGGCGCTGTGCAGCGAATTGGTGCTGTAAATAGGCGCCGTGCAGCCCTCCACATAATGAACAAAGCTGTCCTCGTCGGAGATGATCAGAGTGCGTTCAAACTGACCCATATTTTCCGAGTTGATCCGGAAATAGGCCTGCAAAGGCACTTCACAGCGCACTCCCTTTGGCACATAGATGAAACTGCCCCCACTCCAGACGGCGGAATTCAGGGCCGCGAATTTATTGTCCTCTGGCGGAATAATCGTGCCAAAGTACTCCTTGAAGATTTCGGGATGTTCTCTCAGAGCCGTATCGGTGTCGGTGAAAATAACACCCAGGTCAGTGAGTTCTTTCTGCATCGAATGATACACGACTTCCGATTCGTACTGGGCGGACACACCCGCGAGAAATTTGCGTTCCGCTTCTGGAATGCCCAGGCGATCAAAGGTATTCTTGATCTCTTCAGGCACGTCGTCCCACGTTTTGCCTTGGCGCTCCGCCGGCTTCACATAATAGGTGATCTCGTCAAAATTGAGACTATCCAGGTCGCCGCCCCAGGTGGGCAACGGTTTTTGGTTGAAGAGTTCCAGCGACCGCAGCCGGAAATCGGTCATCCAGCCGGGCTCGTTTTTCATGCTGGAGATCTCCTCCACGACCTTGCGCGAGAGCCCCTTTGCAAACCTGACGACAGACACGTCCTTGTCTATAAAGCCATACTGATACTCTGACAGTTCCGGTACTGTTGTACTCATCCCAAATTCCTCCTCATGGTGTGATGGTCTCAGCTCTTCTTGTCAGCGCCGCGCTCCAGAGCGTGCCACGCGAGTGTCGCGCACTTGATTCGCGCCGGAAATCTGCAGACCCCCGCCAACGACTCCAGGTCGCCCAGACGGTCCGCGTCAAACTCTTCACCCTTCATCATCCTGCGAAATTCTTCAGAGAGCTCCAACGCTTCCGCAACCGGTTTGCCTTTGATCGCCTCCGTCATCATCGAAGCGGAAGCAAGGCTGATGGAACATCCGGTGCCTGTAAAACGAACATCCGTGACGAGACCGTCTTCAATCTTCATCTGCAGCGTGATTTCATCGCCGCAGGTGGGATTTTTCAGGTCGATGCTCAGTGTCTCGCCGCCCATGCTACCCTGATTGCGCGGATGCTGATAATGATCCATGATTACCTGTCGATACAGATCATCTAATTGCATGGCTGAAAAACTCCTTCGTCGTCTCCAGGGCGCGCGCCAGGACATCGATATCGTCTTCTGTATTGTAAATGTAGAAACTCGCACGCGCCGTCGCCGCCACGTTCAGCCACCGCATCAGCGGCTGGGCGCAGTGATGGCCGGCGCGAATCGCCACACCTTCCGAATCAAGAACGGTGGACACATCGTGAGGGTGGACTCCCGACACGTTAAATGTAACGAGCGCGCCGCGCTCTCCGGAAGGACCATAAATCGTCAGATCCGCGATGGCGCCGAGACGTTCCATTGCGTAACTCGTGAGTTGCGCATCGAGACGGTGAATCGTGTCCATCCCAATCTCATTCAGGTAGTCGATTGCAACCGCCAGACCAACCGCTCCGGCGATGATGGGGGTGCCGCCTTCAAATTTCCAGGGTGCTTCCTTCCAGGTCGATTGAAACAGCTCCACCGTATCGATCATCTCACCGCCAAAATGCGACGGTTCCATCTGTTCCAACACCTCACGTTTGCCGTATAACACGCCGATGCCCGTCGGCCCCATCATCTTGTGTCCAGAGAAAGCCAGAAAATCACAATCGAGGTCCCGTACGTCGACCGCCATATGCGGCACGCTCTGTGCGCCGTCAACGACCATGATCGCGCCATGCCGATGAGCGATCGCCGCCGCTTCCCGGATCGGGTTGACGGCGCCCAGAACATTTGAGACATGCGTCATGGAGACAATTTTCGTATTCTGTGTGATGATTGCCTCGATATCCGCCAGCGACACGGTTCCGTCACTCTGCAACGGCACGTATTTTAAAGT
>JAKADD010000411.1 GCA_021820825.1 Bacillota bacterium | reverse complement strand
GAAGGAGAGAATCTTCGCGATCTGGCCAGCCATCACTGTACGCTCGCCTTCTATCTGAGCGCCACGCTCGCCGCGCAGATTGTGGATGAACTGCTGGCCGCCGAATGGTCGCCGGACACGCCCGTCGCCGTGGTGCAAAAGGTTACGTGGCCCGAACAGAAAACCATCCGGACCACGCTGTCAGGTCTCGTGCGCGCCATGGGCGACGCGCACATCTCGAACCACACCATGATTCTTGCCGGCTGGGCGCTTGATCCGACACTGCTTGACAGCGATGCGCACCGCTCAAAACTGTACGACAAATCGTTCACACATCGCTACCGCAAAGGGGTGGAGGCGCATGAATAAGCCCTACGCAGTCGTCGCCATCACGAAGCACGGCGCGGCCATTGCCCGCCTTTTGCAAGAGCGGCTTCCTTCTGTCGATGTGTATTATCCGGAAAAATTTGCGCACGGCGACGAATCCAGCCGGGACATTCGCGCGTTTTCCGGTTCCGTGGTGCAGTACGTGCCCACGCTGTTCTCTTCTTACAGTGGTTTCATCGGCATTTTTTCACTGGGGGCGATGATCCGGCTGATTGCGCCGCTGCTCAAAGACAAGAAGACAGATCCTGCCGTGGTGGTGGTCGACGACCGCGCTGAACACGTCATCAGCGTTCTATCGGGTCACCTGGGCGGGGCCAACGAATTGACCCGCGAAGTGGCGGCGGCGCTCGGCGCGCGAGCGGTCATCACGACCGCGTCCGATGTCGGGGGAACGATTGCCGTCGACTTGCTGGGTCGGGTCTATGGGTGGGAAATTGCAAACTTTGAAAATGTGACGTCAGTCAGCGCCGCCGTCGTCAATGAGGAGCGCATCGTCCTGATCCAGGAGGCGGGTGAACGGGACTGGTGGACGTATGAAAAACCGTTGCCGCCCTGGATCCAGGTGTTGGACAGCGCAGCAGAGACGGCGGCGCTTTCGTTTGACGCCGCGCTGGTGATCACGCCGCGCCTGCTGACAGCGTACGAAACGCAGCGCCTGCTGAAAAATGGCGTTCTGTATCGGCCCAAGGTCATCGTGCTGGGCATTGGCTGCAATCGCGGCACGTCAGCACAGGAAATCGAAACGGTGATTGCGGATACGCTGAACAAGGCCGAACTCGCCATGGCCAGCGTGCGCAATGTGGCCACGATTGATCGCAAAGCGGATGAAGCGGGTCTGCTGGAGGTGTGTCAGAAATATGGCTGGCCGCTTGCGACCTATTCCGCGGACGAACTGAACGCGATCGAGATTGCCAACCCGTCCGAGACGGTGTATCGCTATGTGGGGGCGTATGGGGTGTCGGAGCCTGCGGCGAAACTGTCATCCGGGGCCGCCGGTTGGATCGTGGAAAAGGTGCGCTCCGGAAATGTCACGGTTTCCGTTTGCCTTACGCCGGATGAAGCTGCGCGAACGGAGATGGAGGGATCACCATGAAGCGGCCGCGCATCGTCATTGCGGGCGTGAGCAGCGGCGCGGGAAAGACCACGGTCACTCTCGGGGTCATGGCGGCGCTCAGGCGGCGGGGATTGTCAGTGCAGGGTTTCAAAGTGGGGCCGGATTTTATTGACCCGAGTTATCACTCTGCGGTAACAGGGAGACTGGCGCGCAACCTTGACTCCTGGATGATGGAGCATGCGGTTGTGCGGGAGGTGTTTGAGCGGGGGGGCGAAGGGGCGGACATCTCCGTCATCGAGGGTGTCATGGGGATGTATGACGGAAAAGAACCGCTCTCCAACACAGGCAGCACGGCAGAAGTCAGTCTGCTGCTGCACGCGCCCGTGATTCTGGTTGTGAATGTATCGAGTATGGCGCGCAGCGCGGCTGCGGTGGTGCTTGGATTTCAGCAGCTTGACCCGGCTGTGCACGTGGCGGGGGTCATTGTCAACCGCGTGGGAAGCGTCGGCCACTACGAGTTGGTCAAAGCGGCCATAGAACAAGTCTGCGCGATACCCGTGGTCGGATATCTGGCCAGACACGACGACCTGCAGATACCAGAGCGCCATCTCGGCCTCATTCCAGCGCTCGAACGCGGCGAATTGACCCCCCTGTTTGACGCATTGGCCGCGGCGGTGGAGGAAACCGTCGAGCTCGACCGCATTCTGCAACTGGCGCAGGCATCCTCTCGATGGGAAGCGGCCGCCCCGCAACTTTTCGTTGGAGCGCCGCAGGCGCCGACGGTGACGATCGCGGTGGCGCGCGACAGCGCATTTAACTTCTATTACCCGGAAAACCTGGAGTTGCTGTCATGGTACGGCGCGGCCATTCGGTATTTCAAGCCTCTGATGGGTGAGCGCATTCCGGACGATGCGGACGGCCTGTACATCGGGGGCGGATTTCCGGAGGAGTTTGCGGCGGAACTTTCCGCACAGACGCAGGTGCTCGCCAATGTGCGGGAGCGCATCCGGATGGGATTGCCGACATTCGCTGAGTGCGGCGGATTCATGTTTCTGGCGGAGTCAATCGTCGACCGCTGCGGCGCATCCCACCCGATGGCCGGTGTGATTCCGGCCGCGATTCGCATGCAGACCAGGCTGGCCGCGCTCGGCTACAGGGAAGTGCGGGCCCTCGCATCGTCTCCGCTGTTGGCGCGCGGCGAGTTGATCAAAGGCCACGAGTTTCACTACTCGACGGTAACGTATCACGACGCGCCGACCCCGCACGCCTACGAAACAGCGGGGCTGCGCGGGTCGAAACAGGAAGGATACGTCGAT
>JAKADD010000410.1 GCA_021820825.1 Bacillota bacterium | reverse complement strand
ATCGTGCAGTTCGCGTCGGACACGTTCGCGCTCCCGCAACGTGGCGGACAGTTCCGCGTGTTTTTCGCGCTCTGCCTGCTGCTTCGCCGCTTCCTGCAAGGCAGCCACCTGATCCTGTAACTGTTGAGCCATTTTGTTCAATTGAGCCGCCGTCATCGCCAAATCGTCATCGCCGGGAACAGCAATGCGATGCGTCAGCCTCCCCGCGGCAAACAGCGCGCTTGCGTCGGCGAGTGCAGACAGCCTGGAACGCAGATCACGCGTTCCAAAAAAACTGGCTGTCACCGCCAACAGCGTTACTGCGGCTATCAGCGCAACCAACACAACGCCGGCAAAAATGCCCGAAGCAACCCCCTCAGGCAGCGCCAGAGCGGAGCCTGCGACAGCGGCGACAAGCGCAAGACTGTTGTGCGCAGCCAGATAGACCGTGACCGCCGCGGTGACCGCCGCCGCCCACGCGGACAGAACGTACGAGCCGAGCAGTGTCACGGCCGCATTTCGATTCCGCATATCACATCACCCTCGCGACTCGCACTTCGCCAAATTTCAGGTGGACGCGAATGTTGACTTTGCGCTCTGCTTCTTCATAGCCAGGATCGATGTGCTGCAGAGTCGAAAGCGCGACACCGCTGGAGCGCTTCTCAAACAGGCGAACCTCGCCGCTGGAAACGGTGATCTCCACTGCTACAGGCAAATTGGAAGGCACCTGGATCCGCACCTCGCCAAACGTTCCGTTCACATCGATGGGTGTCTCACCGTCAGGAATCGTCGCCGTTCCAAGATTGATTCTTACGGAGCCCGCCATATTATTGATGGCAAGCGGGTGCAACTGCCACGGTTCGTCGCCATAGCGCACTTCCCCGATGTGGGGAATGCGAGACTGCCTGCGCGGACCCGTTCCAGTCCCTGCCGATCCGTGATCGCCGCCGCCTGGATACCAATTGTTCGGATTGATAAAATTGAAATCCCAGTTGTTTTTGACCATTCTGTGCACTCCGGTTTTGACGCGGAAGCGAACATAGGAAAAGCCAATCAGGCTGGAGAGACCGATGTAGATGAGAAACACAGCAATGATAAGCAGCCAGGCGTGGACAGTCGCAAATCCAAACAGCGAGAGATTGCGCAAAAGCAGGAACAGGCCAACGAGCACGACGAGCAACGGGGTAAACAGTTTCAGCCTCCCCCTGCGCACGTCGCGATAGGCCATTTCCATTCCCAGCACAATGAGCAGCGCTGGCCAATACTGGTCAATGTAGTATCCCGCTGCAGCCGGGAGTATCCCGAGCGCCCGCAGGAGCAGCAGAACACCGAGCGCAAGAATCCCCACCGCGATTGTTCGTTTCATTCTGTCATCATCTCACAGTCTTATCTCCGAAGTGTACCTTCACTATACAGGAAGTCCTGCCTCCGTAATACCATCCCGCGCAGGAACCCGCATCCGTCCAAAGACGGATATGCTGTGACCCACGAGCGCTGCAAGAAACAATTTGGTACAATATCTGAAAGAAACATGAGGGGGTTCCCCATGCATCAATTCTGGTTTTTCATTGGCGCCTTCCCGGTGCGCGCGTACAGTACGCTTTTTTTACTCGCCTTTCTGCTGGGTCTGGGGGTTACGCTGTACATCGCAAAAGCAGAAAACAAGGGAGAACTGACTGAGCATCTGCTGAATCTGGCGCCGCTTCTGTTCATCGGGGGACTCATCGGATCGCGCATCTGGCAGGTGTTCTTTTTTGACTGGAGCTATTACAGCCTGCATCCTGCCCAGATCATCGCCGTCTGGAACGGCGGACTGTCAATCCAGGGCGGCGTCGTAGGCAGCCTTCTTACGGGGCTCTTCTATGTGAGGCGTCATCATCTGCGCTTTTGGGAGTTGGCGGATCTGTTCGCGCCGGGGATCATGCTGGGGCAGAGTATAGGCCGTGACGCAAATCTGCTGAACGGCGATGCTTTCGGATCGCCAACCGGACAAGATTTCGGGCTCCTTTATCCGCAAGGAACGATCGCCCGCAGCACATACGGTTCCAGCCCCTTATGGCCCGCTGAAGTGTGGGAGGGGCAGGGCGATGTGGTGATTTTCGCTCTGCTGCTGATTTTGAAACTCAGACGCTGGCCCACTGGCTGGCTGTTTCTGTTTCAGATGATCCTGTACAATGTCGAACGTTTCTTGCTGGAAATGCTGCGGGGAGACAGCCCGCGCTTTTTGTTTCACTGGGACGCGGCCCAGTGGACAAGCGCCCCAGTGATCGTAATCTCCCTGATTTTACTGCCCATTCTTGCCCATTTTGAAAGATCCCGATCATTGCGCGCAAACGCGTGAGGATTCCGCCGATCCGCCGGCCAACGTCATGCTCCCCGGTTGACGCTGTCCGCCGCGAATCCCGGCGTCACTTGATCGCGGCGTTCAGCGCCTGTTCCAGGTCGGCGATGAGATCCGAAGGATGTTCCAGTCCAACTGACAGTCTGACCATCTCATCCCGAACGCCCGCCTTTGCGCGTTCCGCATCCGTCAATTGTTGATGAGTCGTACTGGCAGGGTGGATCACCAGCGACTTCGCGTCGCCCACGTTCGCCAGGTGCGAGAACAGGCGCAGACTGTCGATCAAGGCCGCGCCTTCCGCGACGCCGCCTTTGACGCCAAAGGTCAGAATGGCCCCTTGACCGCCCGGCAGATAGGTGTTGGCCAGTTCGTGATAGGAGCTTGAAGGAAGCCCCGGATAATTGACCCACGACACTTTATCGTGAGCT
>JAKADD010000409.1 GCA_021820825.1 Bacillota bacterium | reverse complement strand
CGATACGCGCATTGCTCCGGAGTATGGCGGCATGGTTCTATACGCCAAGGATGCGATGGAAGGACTGGATTTGGCCAACCGTCTTGCGCGACCGGAGGAACGAGCCGAACTGATTGAACAGTTGCGGCTGCATCTGCAATCGGATGTCATGCCTTCCGTGGCAAAACCCGAACCAAAGGCAAACTCTGCGCCGATCGCGCGATCTGACATCGCACGGAACGCGCCCGTTTTTACACCGCCTGATCTGTTGCGGCACGTGCTCAGACAGTATCCGCTTTCGTTTCTGGAACCGTACATCAATTGGCAGATGTTGCTTGGAAAACATCTTGGCCTGCGCGGCAATGTTGAAAAACTGCTGGCAGCGGGCGATGTCAAGGCGACCGAGTTAAAGCGCCACATCGACGAACTGCTGCGCGACGCCCGGCTGCATGATCGCATCACCGCCCAGGCAGTGTATCAGTTTTTTCCGGCGAACAGCGACGGCAATCGGGTGCTGATCTACGAATCGGAGAGTCGTCTGCGGATTCGCGAAACGTTTACGTTTCCCCGCCAGGAGAGAGACGCCCACCTCTGCCTCGCTGATTTTTTGCGTCCAGTCGACAGTGGTGTGACGGATTATGTGGCGTTTTTCGTCGTAACGACGGGAGCGGGCGTAAGGGAACAGGCGGAACGCTGGAAAACGCAGGGCGACTACCTGCGTTCCCATGCCTTGCAGGCGCTGGCGCTCGAACTCGCGGAATCGTTTGCCGAACGTCTGCATCACATGTTGCGCGACAGTTGGGGTTTTCCAGACCCCTCGGACATGACAATGCGGGAACGGCACATCGCGAAATACCAGGGAATTCGGGTGTCGTTCGGCTATCCTGCATGTCCGTCGCTGGAGGATCAGGAGCAGTTGTTTCGACTGCTTACGCCGCAGGATATCGGGGTGGAACTTACGGACGGTTTCATGATGGATCCAGAGGCGTCTGTCTCTGCCATGGTTTTCGCCCATCCAGAGGGGCGTTATTTTAGCGTGGAATAAAGGGGGAGCGGCAGCGATGAAAATCGGAGTAATTGGTGCAGGGGCAGTCGGAGGTTACTTTGGCGCACTGCTTGCGCAGGCTGGGGAGGACGTCACATTTCTGGTGCGCGAGGACAGGTATCAGGCGCTGCAGCGCGGTCTGACAGTGAAAAGCGTGCACGGCGACCTATTTTTGGAAAAACCGCAACTAGCGCGCAGCGGTGCGGAACTCCTCGGTTGCGAAGTCGTTCTGATTGCTGTCAAGCAGTATCACCTGGACGGAGTCTGGAACGATCTCCGGATACTTGCGCAAGGAGGCGCCGTGTTGTTGCCGCTATTGAACGGCGTGCGGCATATGGAGCGCCTGGAACGTGATTTCGGAGCGACCCGCGTTTTGGGAGGTTCCTGCCATATCGAGACGACACTCGATGAAGCGGGGGCGATCGTGCAGACCAGCGACATCAGGGACATAGTCTTTGGCGCTCTGGGCGACGGCGATACTGTGGATCAAACGCTTGAGGCGGTGCTGGACCGCCTTCAGGAATCCTTCTTGCGGGCGCACATACCGGCTGTCAGGCGCGTGCATATCCTGCGCGAGATGTGGAAAAAATACGTATTTTTAAGCGCTTTTAGCGGTATGACCGCAGCGACGCGATCGACAATCGGAACAGTCTGGCGTGAGCACAGCACACGTATGACGCTCGCTCACATGTTTGGCGAGTTGATCGACGTGGCTCGGGCGAAGGGAATCGACCTTCAAGAGACGTTTCACACGGCGATGATGGAGCGTGTGGCCGGGTTAAATCCGCTCATGACCTCATCCATGCATCGCGATCTGGAAAAGGGCCGCCCGCTCGAACTGGACAGCCTGCAAGGCGATCTCATCGCAATGGCGGAGGAAGAAGCGATTGCGGCGCCGATCCACAAGACCATTTACGCAGTGCTGGCTCCGTACCGAAATGGCCGTATTTGATTGAACGGAGAACAGACCGAATCCGCAGTCACCTGCGGATTCGGTCGTGAATCACTGCGTCCGTCGCCCGTCGCTAGGGACGGTCAGGCACAAACAGGAAGAACAGCACGAAGATAATGAGAAACACAACGGCCCACTGCGTGTAGTGTCCAAACACGTGCATCGCGATAACCTCCTGCAAGTCAGGTTGGGAGCCGCCATTCGCGGCTACAGTCCAATAGATGCCAAGGGCGATTGACCCGCAATGGACACTCGCACAGACGACGAGCCTATTCTCAGTTCGCCGCAGCGATTGTAAACGCGAAAGCGGCTTGATGGGAACAGTCGTTTCACAATCGCTACAGGGAAATGCCAGGTTTGACCGCGGCGGCCGCAATGTTCATGTGGTCCCACATACCAAGCGCTGCGTGTCCGGGCACATCACATACGATGGCGTAATTGCCTGCTTGCGAAGCCGCAAACGAAAAGTGGCTCGATCCGCCGGGAGCAATCCCTTGAATGGGATGCGGAGTTGACGCGCCGTGAAATGCCGGTGTGAATGTCGTTGGAGACTGCATGGCGTTCAGGGGTACGATCATGGCGCTGTGCGCGTAGACTGTGGAGTCGTTATAAAACGATACGTCGACCTTCCAGCCGACGGGTACGGTGACAGTCATCGCGCCATTCTGGTACCCGTTAAAATTATAATTGTTGTTCACGCCGGCGTGCAGCAGCAAGTCGACGACTTTGACAGTTGGTGAATAGGACAGCCAGCGATCGATCACCACGGCGCCGTGCG
>JAKADD010000020.1 GCA_021820825.1 Bacillota bacterium | reverse complement strand
AACGTTGTCCGAGACCAAGGTTGCCCTTGAGGGGATTACCGTTGGCGGGAAGACGATCAAAGAACACCTGGAAGCGATCAATCACAGGGAAGCGATCCTGTACGTTCTGGAGATCGTTCAAAAGGACGCGAAGTTGTCGGAGTGGCAAATAAGAAGTATTCACCGCCTGATTCTGAAAGGCATTGACGATGACCACGCCGGTGTATATCGCAAGGAAAACATTGTAATCAGCGGTGCGCGGCACATTCCGCCTGATGCCGTACATGTCCAGAGTGAGATGGAGCGATTCGTAAAGTGGTATGAAACCGATGGACAGAAGCGACATGCGATCGAACGGGCGGCGGCTGTGCACAGCGATTTCGTGAAGATTCATCCCTTCATCGACGGCAATGGCAAAACGGCGCGTCTGTTGCTTAATTTTGAGTTAATGAAGAGCGGGTACCCTCCCATTGTGATTGAGAAAGAGAGCAGGGCCGAGTACTATTCAGCCCTGGACCGTTCACATACAACTGGAGATGTATCGGCGTTTGTGTCGCTGGTTGCGACACTGGTGGATCGCACGCTCGATTTCTACTTGCAGTTGGTATGAACGAGATGAGGAGAGGCTGAGAGATTGTAACCAACACCCCTTTGCAATCGTCTGTAGGATAAGACGACGCTGGGGGAAATGAATATGACGTCATGGAGATTATTCAAAAGTTGGGCAGTGGTCGGCACAGCGCTGTCACTCATTGTGACGCTCGCGGCGGGAGCCAGCGCACAGTCGGCGTCGAGCATTCGCCTCAACTTCAGGCAGTTGGATATGTTGAATAGAACGGATGGATGGGCGTTGTCAGCCAAAGGGGTCTGGCGAACCACGGACGGCGGCAAAGATTGGGTATCCGCTTCGCCTCCAGGGTTTTCCTACAATGCTGTCGTGCAGTCGAAGCCTTACGTTCCGCAGGGAGGATTTTTCGCGCTTGGGATGGCTGACGCGTGGGTGTTGCAGCAAGCGGCTGCTCCAAACGGCGATTGGTGGAAGGCGACCGACCGCATCTGGCGCACAACAGACGGCGGGCGTACCTGGAGATGGTCGCTGCTTGGGAAAGGCGGGTCTGGACCCACCATACAATTTCTGAATCGGCGAGATGGTTTCGTGATGCTTGTGACGGGGGCAGCCATGGGTTCCGAGGGCGCCGAAGTATTTGGCACAACGAACGGCGGACGGACATGGCGTCTCCTGGCGCAAGGCGATCCATCGCACGGCGCAATCCCGTTTTGGGGCGACAAACTGGGCATGACATTCATCAATCAAACGGTGGGCTGGATCACATCGGCGACAAATGTCACCACAGCATGGGCGGCGCGCACAACGGACGGCGGGAGATACTGGTCCAATCAGAAGCTTGAACTCCCGCCTGCGTGGCGCAGCCCTTCGCATGCGGGCGGGGCATTCACTTATCCACCACAGTTTTTCGGACGTCAGACCGGCGCTCTCGCCATCGGCAACAGGGGGCTGGCGATCTACACCACTCACGATGGCGGGAAGACATGGCGTATGAAGAGCAATGCGGCGCGTTCACCGAACAGTACGGATTTCACATACGTTCAGTTCGTCAACGTAAAAACATGCTTCGTCATCAGTCAGGAATTTGTTCCGCCTGGCGCCATAACGATGCGGCTTTACGAAACAGCGGATGACGGCGTGCATTGGTCAGAGCGCAAGGCGCCGCCTGGACTGACTCAGGTGGACTTTGTCACACCGGAAATCGGGTGGGCGGTGGCAGACGGCGAAGGTTGGTCGGCAAACGTCTGGAAAACGAAAAATGGCGGCGGCACATGGTCAGAAGTGCAGCCACGATCAGTAAGCGGATAATGAATGCGGAGATTGAACAGGCTCAGGCGGTGCGGTTCCATAGTGGTTGCCCGCTTCGTTTCGGCGGCGGCAAGTAGCGTTCCGCCAGTCGCTATGGCATTGTATAGATTAGCGCCAGTCGGATCGTCTCTTCCTGTTTTCTCGCGACGCCGGAAAGTTTCACGATTATCCATTAAGGAGTGGATTATGCTATTGGACGAGGTCCTGGTCTACACGACGACTAACTGAGGAAAGTGTCGTTTGGCGAAAGAGTTTCTTTCGCATCGCGGCATTCCCTTTCGAGAGGTGCATGTGTTTCGGGAATCTGGGGCGATTGACGATCTGGTCCGTCTCACGGGTTCTCTGGCGGCTCCCGTGGTGATCGCGGGCGGCAAGTTCTTGCGCGGGTACGATCCAGTGGGTCTCACGGGGCTGCTCACGGAGGCGGGCTGGCTGGAGGAGGAGTAGGCTTTGTTGGTTGTACTCGGTGGGTAGCCCCGCATGATTGGCGTCTGTTTTCCAAGTCATGCGGGGCTACGAACCAAGATATACGGGTTTGGGGAGCGGCGGCTTGGAGAGCGCCAGTGCGGCTTCTCCACCGTCAAATCTGAAGCTGCGCCGTCGCCGCGGTAAATGCGCGTTCGTCGTATCCCACAACCACTTCGTTGCCAATGACGGTAACGGGAACTGTCATGATGTCGGTGAGAGTCTTCATCTCACGGCGAAATTTACCGTGCGTCAAAATATTGCGTTCTTCAAAAGGGATGCCTTTCGCCGAAAGGAAGCGCTTTGCAAGCGCGCACTTTGGTCAGAGCGGAACTATATACATGACAACTTTGCTGTTCACGTTGCATCTCCTTCATCAATTCTCTCCCGTTCATTATACACCTATTGCGCTCTTGCCTCCGAAAACATGTGATTTTCGACGAGCTGTTTCTTCCTTCCGCATCTTGAACCAGGCTGGCTACATTACGGTTCAGAAGGCGTTTGCGGAGCGGAAGCCGCGTACCACATGCCAAGCTACGGAGGCAGGCCGGAAAGCCTTTCTTGAGTATATGGAGACTCTGCAGTTGCTGTTCGAGGCAACGAAACAGGGCGGTCAGGAAGGTGACTGACCGCCTTGGCACGATAACACGATAACGCGGGAACGGGGTGTCATGATGGAATCCGTGTCGCGACAACGCCGCCGAACGCTGCCAAGTGTAGATGAGGCTTGAATTTGGTAATATTACGAGACACCATCACCAATGCGAGAAATGGTTGTAATTTGGGTATCAAACGGATATTTTTATGGCGAGCGAAGTTGTTTTGGATTCAAAATGAAATAGAATGGGAACTGACCGTTGTGGCGCATTCGGGGAGATAACTTCAATAAGGTTGGGGTTAGAGGAGCGTATTTAATGGAACAGAACGATCAATCCAATTCATGAATCGCCAAGATCATCTCATGAACTGTAATTTGTAGTTGTTCGAGAAGGAGCGTAATACGCATCATACCTTCTGTCGCATAAGGGTACAAGAGTTCCATAACAAACACGAAGGTGAAACTGTTGAAACGACTGATGGTGGCTATGTTTCGGCCGAACATCGATGATTTACCCGCACCGACCATTGCGGGCAATGGATTTCGTATTCGATGGTTTCGAGAGGGCGACGAAAACACTTGGGCTCGAGTTGAGCGTCAAGCCGGAGAGTTTAGATCCGAGAGTGAAGCCAAGGAACGGTTTTTAAGCGACTTCCCTGACCCAGCCATGCTTTTTGACCGTTGCATGTTCGTCGAAAACGAGTCAGGAGAGACCGTTGGTACAGCTACAGCCATGTTTGGCCAATTGGAAGATCGGAAAATGGGGCGCGTGGGCTGGGTGGCTGTGATTCCTTCCCATCAAGGACGGGGTCTCGGTAAGTGGCTCGTCTCTTTAGCCTTGCAACGAATTGCCAAAGAACATGGAGAAATGTTCCTTACTACTCAGACTACCAGTATCGCGGCAGTCGGAATTTATCTCAGTTACGGTTTTGTTCCCTATCCGTATGGTTCAGATGACGAAGAGGCTTGGATTTTGCTATCAAGGGCTCTCCATCGCAAGATTCCTATGCCTGGATCGTGAAGCATGCATCGCGTCTTTGGTTGGACGTCCAATGCGAGTCAAAGGTGGTGTCCGGTACGGAGTTCCATGAGGACTATTGCGCCGAAAACGGTATGCGTGAACGACTTTATCCCCTATTTGAGTTTGTCTTTGACATTTCGGAGAATATATTGACTGATTTTCATCAACGTGGGCTTTGGGATCCCACATATCATCCGTATACGCTCTTCGACGATGGGCGCGCCATAGCAAACGTGTCCATGTTTGCACTCCCATTGGTTGTCGGAGGCAAACCAATCACCGTTGCGGGGATCCAGTCCGTCATGACGCATCCTGATTATCGCGGACAAGGACTGATGAAAAGACTATTCGAAGTGATGCTGCATGATATCGACTCGGGATTTGAGGCGTCATTGCTCTTCACCGAAAAACCAAATCTCTACACCAAGTTCGGCTTTCAGACCGTTTCTGAAAGTTGCTTTGTCTTGCCGTACGAGCACACGGGAGTGTGTGAAGAGCGTGTTCGCAGGTTAAACGCGTTTGATCCTTCCGACATGCAGCTCATCAATACACTGCTTCATTTACGCACGCCAGCCTCGGAACATTTTTTTCCTTTGCATTACAAGTCTTCGTTTTATCTGAACATTTATGATCAACACGCTCATGAACGTTTGTACTACGCAAAGGATTTAAATGCTATTATCGTCTTTGCCGTGAACAATGACACCTTGGAACTGTACGATTTAATCGCACCTACATTCCAGACGCTCGAGGATGTCTGTGCACAGATACCAGCTTCTTTTTCAAAAATCACCCTCCATTTCTGTCCAGATCGTTTTACGAATGTCAATTGGACTCCGGTTCCGCACGAGTCAACGCTCCAACTGATGGTTAGGGGAAATTTCGATGGTCAAAAGTGCCTCAAGTATCCGGAAACAGCGAAGTTCTAATTAAAGCATAACTACTTCGTCGCTCACGGGCAGCAGTACGCCATATGAACATTACTTATTGGTGCATCCCGGAAACCGCAACTGTCAGCTTGACACAACACCATATGGTGTTATAATAAGAAACACCAACAGGTGTTATATTCAATTGGGAGGTATCATTGTGCAAGACACATTACTGCCTGAAATCCGTAAAACAGTCTTAATCAATGCACCCATAGAAAAAGTGTGGGCGGCTGTTTCATCGTCAGATGGCATTGCCGCATGGTGGATGGAGAATACTTTTGGGCCTGTTCTGGGGCACGAGTTTGTTCTGCATGCAGGTCCTTATGGTGACTCGCGGTGTAAGGTGACAGAATTAGAGCCAATCAGCCGGGTGGGGTTTGATTGGAATTCCGATTGGCACCTCACGTTCGAGCTTAGGGATTTAGGTGACAACAAAACGGAGTTTACTTTGATTCACTCTGGCTTCGATGCAGAAAAGTCTACATCTTTCGGACAGCCTCATACGGCAGTACGCGAAATTATGGACGGTGGGTGGGAGAAAATTGTCAAAGAAAGACTCCCTTCCTTTATCGAATCCTAAATCGGATGGTTTGGCACTAAAGCATGATGTGTTTCAAGCAATCGCTGATCCTACACGTCGCAGAATTTTGACGCTGTTGGCGGATGGGGAAATGTCAATTGTTTCTATAGTTGAACGTTTCCCGATAAGTCGAACGGCTGTGGACAAGCATTTGCATGTGCTGTCGGATGCGGGGCTGGTGAAAAGTCGACGAAAGGGCAGGGAAACACATTATTGGGCGAATCCCGCCCCTTTGGTTGAAGTAAAACAGTGGGTATCGTTTTTCGAGCAATATTGGGATGAAAAACTGGATTCCCTCATTCATTATGTTGAATCTGATGAGGAATGAAGGGGCTGCGGAAGGCACTGATTGTGTGTTTCCCGTTTGTCTCCTCTTCAGCTATCGGGGGCGAGTGAGCAGGAAGTAACGTTCCAGGACAGCGTGATAGCAGGAATTCTTTGTTAAGAACGAGGGAAGCTCGTTTCTTTCCGAATTACTTGCTATGTGTACGAATTTTTCGTTTCGTGAGGCGCTCTCTATTATGAATAGGTGGAATCATGATCGGGGTGTACTGCGTCCAGGCACAGCCAATCGCCGTCCCGGTGAGCGACAGCGCGAAAGGAATGGCTGACGCGAAGACTGTATAAATTTTCGCCCTTAGGGCCAATCTTCGTCAGGATGCGCTCCCAACGCAGTCCTTTGTCGGAATAGATTTGTTCCCACGTAAGCTCGGACAATTTCCTCAGGGTATTGAGGACTTGGTTGCGCTCCTGCTTATCCAAACCAAAGAGTTGACGTTGAAATACAGGATTATTGAGATCCAGACGAACGGTTGTCGTCATCTTGCAGCCGCCTTTCCAACTCGTCCGGATTCATCTCTTCACGCGCATGCGTCGAAGCCCACTCCAACGCTTCGTCCAACTCGGCCGCGAAAGCTGGCTCATGCAGCCAACGCTCGCTGCGAGGAATGAAATCGCCCAATTTGAGAATCCAGACCCCCGGCTCCATTTCCTCAATGGCAACATACTGTCCCGCATACTTGGTACCCAACGTCACTTGTCCGTTCGCGCCAATCGGTTTAATCATCATGGCTCGTTCCCCCCTTTCGTGAACATGGAATTATTGTACCACGAATCCACGAATTTATGACCCCCAATATTGTGCAACTGATTGCCTGCGTCGCTGGAACCACGGAATCTTAAGGTCAGATCCCGATTGAATGCTGCAGGGGGATTGACATACAATCAAGCAGGTATATACTTTTAAACTGTGCGGAAATAAGTTAATTTTGGAGAGGCTGATTTGCGTTGAACATGGCGTACAAAGAACCTGTTCAAAGAGCCCAGAGCGCTCGGGATTTGTTTACTGAGTTTACCGCCCGGCGGTTTGAACAGGGTGGAGAGCGGATCAATTTTGCGGATACAGAAGGTAAAGATGTTTATAATATTTCCGCTCCGTTCATGGACGAAGGCGACACTGTCATTGCAGGCAGGGTGGAGGCGCGTGACAGCGAGGACTCTGAGGTGGTATTCTTCGTGCAACGCGACGGGGTCTGGTTCCCCCGAACGGGAACGAGACGGTTCTCCTCGTTACAGGATCCCTTCATTGCCACCATTCAGGGAGAATTGGTGTTTGGCGGTGTGGAGATCTGGAGACGCGGCGCCGACCCGTACAAACTTGATTTTCGAACGCTGGTTTACCGTGGGAAGAACATTCGCGATCTGCGCCTGTGCGCCGTTGGGCCGCAAGGCATGAAGGACATTCGGCTGGTGGAATTGTCTGATGGGCGCATCGGTGTTTTTACAAGGCCGAAAGGCAAAGGATTTGGGGGCAAGGCGGAGATCGGATTTGCCGTCATTGAACGGTTAGATGATCTGACGCCCAGTGTGATTGTGCAAGCGGAGAAGATTCCACATCGTTTCCTTCCTGGAGAATGGGGAGGAGTCAATGAACTGCATGTTCTTCGCGACGGGAGGATTGGCATTTTGGGTCACATCGCGTATTTTACTGAGGATCATCTGCGCCACTACTACGCGATGTCGTTTGTATGGAACCCAACCACAAAACACGCAACCTCCATCAGGATCATTGCAGCAAGCAGCAGCTTTATCGATGTGCAAAACTATAAGCGGCCCGATCTGCAGGATGTCATTTTTCCAGGAGGATTGGTGCGCCTGGGCGACGGCCGTGCAGAACTGTACGCTGGGATCAATGACTGTGAGGCGCACAAACTGCAGATTCCCGATCCCTTTCTGGATCATGAAAGCTAATCCGCTGAAAGACAGGTGCGCTCATGTCGGAACTGGAAACTCGATCTTCTTTGCTGCGCCTGTTGAACGAAAGAAGAATTCTCAACACAGTCAGAATGCACAGGAAAATTTCGCGGTCCAATTTGGGAAGAGAGATTCGCATTGCCACGCCAACGGTGATGCGCATTGTGGACACTCTGCTGCAGAAGGGGTGGCTGGAGGAGATGGGTCCGGACGATTCAACCGGGGGCCGTCCGGCCATACTCTTGCAGATTCGTGCGCAGGCGGCGGGGGCGATCGGGATTGAACTGGGACGAGTCTATGCTCGCTTTGTCTGCGTAAATTTACTGTGCGAGGTGATCCGTGAGGAGGAAATTGAAGTAGCCTCCCTTACGAACGCCAGCCAGCTGATTGAATTCGTCAGCCGTTTTATCGTGCGCTCAGGACTCGATCTGGCTAACGTAATCGGTGTCGGCATCGCGGCGCCTGGACCGCTTGATCCTGTGAAGGGCCAGTTGCTGGCGACCGATGATATCGGTGTGCAGTGGCATGAACTGCAACTCGTGGAACTCTTCCAGAGTCAACTCGGTGTGTCGGCGTTTTTAGCCAATGACGCCGACGCGGCGGCGCTTGGAGAGACATGGTTTGGGCTGGGCAATGATTTCAACCATATCCTGTTTGTGCTCGCGGATGCGGGCGTGGGCGCGGGCATGGCGATTCATCGTTCGATCTATTGCGGCGCGAAAAACACGGCTGGCGAATTCAGTCACACCATCGTCGATATGAATGGCTCCCTTTGTAGCTGTGGACGCAGAGGGTGTGTCAATACTGCGGCGTCCGCGTATGCAATGATGGCCGCCGTTCGTGAGGCGCGTCACGTCGATCAGGGGGAGAACGTACACTCGATCATTCAGCAAGCAATTCAAGGCAGCAGCCCAGAACGTGAAGTGGTGGATCGGGGGCTTTCGTATCTGAGCGTTGGCATTTTTAATTTCATGCAGGTATTCGATCCCGATATCGTGATTTTAGGCGGACGCACTCTGCTTTCGGCAGAGTATATGGTTCGGGAGACGCAGGAGCGGATTCGAAAACTCTGCCAAAGCAGTGAGGTCGAGGTCATCCCCACAAGCTTTGGCATTAGCGCAGTGGCTATTGGTGCAGCCGCACTGGCGCTTCAGAATGTGTACGACCATACGCAACTGATTGACTAGAAAACTAGAAGGGATGCGTGTTGACAGGATAATCTATCATTCATATACTTATGTACAGAACGAAAGAAATATACGGCCGTTTTGTAAGAGAGGTGTGCTTTGATGATCCGTTGACGGCCATGGAAGCGCTTAACCCCCATCGAAAGGAGGAATGAACGGCGAATTTTGCATATGCGGATGTTCAAAAAGAGGTCTTATGTATCTAAAAAGGGGGAAAATAATTCAAATGTCAAAAAAGACAAATAGACTACTTTCGTTTGCGGCAGTTCTTTCATCACTTTCCCTTCTGGCGGGGTGTTCCTCGGTGTCTGCGGCGGCAAAACCCGCGGCGGCAAAAAATGTGCCAGTCATCACGTTTGGATCGTGGATTCCCTGGTCGGCTCATCCCGGTCATGTGAAGCTGCTAAATGAAATCAATCATGCGAATCGCGGCCGGTTTATTATCAAACCGGTGTACACACCGCCTTCCGGATATGACCAAAAACTGCTTACAGAACTGGCCGCCGGTGACGCTCCTGACTTCTTTTACGTGGATTATGGATTTGTATCTTCATTCGCCGCGAATCACACTCTGCTTGCTCTGAGTCCGTACTTACAGCAGTTAAAGAAACAGTATCTGGCGGCAAATCCGCAAAACTACTATCCTGCATCTCTGGCCGGGGATCGTATAGGCGGGAAGTACTATGCATTGCCCTTCATCGATCAGCCTTACGTGATGTATTACAACCCGCAGTTGTTTAAGGCCGCGCATCTGCCAATGCCGACTGCAAATTGGACATGGACCCAGTTTCTGCGGGATGCGAAGGCGCTCACGGTTCCAGCGAAGCATCAGTTCGGTTATCTGCAAGCCAGCGGTTGGCCGCCGCTGGAAACGTACATCTGGTCGTATGGCGGCCACATGTTTAATCCACAGGGAACGCGGGCCGAATTAACCAGTCCTGCCGATCTGAAGGGCATCGAGCTCATGCAAACGATGGTGCGAGACAAAATCATCCCCCCACAGGCGCAGATCGAAAACCTGAACATCGAAGACCTGTTCCGACAGGGCAAAGTGGCCATGTTCCTCGGCGGCGCCAATGACGGCAACTACACGTATGGCAACCATCGGATCAACACTGCGATTGCGCCGATACCTCGTGGTACGCAGCAAGTGACAGGCGACTATGTCGCGGAAATTGCGGTGAATGCGAAGGCGGCCAATCCGAAGCTGGTGGTGCAGGCCTATCTGGATATATTGACCGCGTATGCGCATACACACGTTGCGCCGCCGATCAGGCAATATGCGCAGAGGCTGAAAACCATCTACGTCAACTCTGCTCCGGGCGGGCACATCCCCGCTGCGCGGATTCCGATCATTCTGGACTCGATGAAATTTGCCCGTTCTTTGCGGCCCATGCAGAACATGACCAATTATTACAACATCGAGACCAACGACTTGTATGATCCGATCCTGCTCGGCACCTCCAGTGCCAAAGCGGCCGCCCAAAAGGCGGAAACCGACATGAACAACTACTTGAAGAATCCTAACGGCTGATCGATCAGGGCAAGTGGGGCCCCCAAGCGATGGGGGCCCCGTCACAGGAGGCGATGCCAGTGCAGAGAGTCATGAGGCGTCCACGCCGGGAAACAGCCATGGGATACCTATTTATTTCGCCGTGGATAATAGGGTTCATCGTCTTTGTCGCGGGCCCATTGATCGCATCCCTGATCATCAGCATGACCAACTACAACCTGCTTTCTTCGCCGCAATTCATTGGACTGCAAAACTATGCGCATATGTTTGGGGATTCGAACTTCTGGCTGTCATTGCAGGTGACCTTTTACTATGCGTTGCTGGCCGTTCCCATCGATCTCATCGTTGCTCTTGTGTTGGCAATTATGCTGAATCAGAATGTGCGCTTCATGCCTCTTTTTCGTACAATCTTTTATCTGCCGGCGCTGCTTCCGCCGGTGGCGATCTCGATGCTCTGGATCTGGATTCTGAATCCGGCGTACGGGATCCTGAACACGTTTTTAAAGACGATCGGATTGCCCCAACCGCAATGGTTTCTGACGCCGCAAACCACGGTGCCTGGTTATGTGATCATGAGCATTTGGGGACTCGGCACCTGGATGGTCATCTTTTTGGCGGGTCTGCAAAATGTGCCTGCAGAGCTGTATGAAGCCGCCGTGCTTGATGGATCGGGAGTGTGGGCCAAGTTCTGGCACGTGACGCTGCCCATGATCTCACCCGTGCTCTTCTTTAATCTCGTCATGGGAATCGTCGGCGCATTCAGTTTTTTTACGCAGGCATTTGTGATTGGACAGGGTACGGGTACTGGGGCAGGCGTCTCCAACTCAGGTCTCTTTTACTCTCTCTACCTGTATCAAAAAGCGTTCAGTGAACTGCAGATGGGTTACGCGTCAGCCTTGGGATGGGCTTTGTTTCTGATTGTCATGCTGCTGTCCCTGTTGGTCTTTCGCAGTTCTGCTCTCTGGGTGTACTACGGGGGTGAATCTTCCTAGTGAAAACCACGCCAGCGACCAGACCGCACAGCGTCCGCGTTCAGGTTTCAGGCGGTGCGCGCAGGCGCGTCTATCGATTGTTTATCTATCTTCTGCTGATGGCGACATCGTTCTGTTTTCTCATTCCGCTGTTCTGGTTGATCTCAAGCGCCGTCAAGCCGTCTGATCAAATTTTTGTCTTTCCGCAGGTCTGGATCCCCCATCCGGCGGAATGGAACAATTTTGCGATTGCGCTTACCTCGTTGCCGTTTGGGCAATTCGCGCTCAATACGCTGGCCATCGCTGTGCTGGTCACGGTGGGCAACGTGTTTTCGAGTGCTTTTGTCGCCTACGGATTTGCCCGGTTTCGTTTTCCTGGGCGCAATGTCCTGTTTATCGTCATGCTGGCCACCTTGATGGTGCCGGGACAGATTTTGCTGGTGCCCCAGTTTATCATGTATTACAAGTTGGGGTGGATCAACACATTTGCGCCGCTGATCGTTCCAGCCTTCTTTGGATCTGCCTTTTACGTCTTCCTGATCAGGCAGTTCTTTATGAACATTCCGCCTGAGTTGAAAGACGCGGCCTATATCGACGGCGCCGGGGAGTGGACGATTTTTTCGCGCATCTATCTCCCCTTGTCCAAGAGCGCGCTCACCGCCGTGGCCATCTTTTCGTTTCAGGGCGCCTGGAATGATTTTCTGGGACCTCTGATTTATTTGAATAGCCAGAAGCTGTATACGCTGCAGATCGGGCTGACGGAATTTGAGGGCATCTTCCACTCCAACTGGAACTACATCATGGCGGCTTCGGCAGTCATCATGCTGCCGATGATCGTCATTTTCTTCATTGGACAGCGCTACTTTATCCAGGGAATTCTGATGTCAGGAACAAAGGGATAAGTCAGCATACGATCGTCACATTTCGCGGTACCGGAAGGAAGAACATTGTGGTTTCAATCGAGCGTTACCATGCTAACCCATTGATTACTCCCGAGGACGTGACGCCGATCATACCGGGCTGTAAAGTGGTGGGAGTGTTCAATGCCGCCACAGCCGTGTTTGAAGAGGAAATCATCCTGATTCTCCGTGTCGCGGAGAGCGCCGCTTTGCCAGAGCGAGGGGAAATTGTGGCGCCAGTGTATGATCCAGCGGTCCGCGGTGTGGTGTTCGTGCGGCTAAACGCAGACGATGTCCGCTACGATTTTTCGGACCCGCGTGTGATTCGGGGCCGCGATCCCTTCACCTCTTCATTCCTGACGTCCATTTCGTATCTCCGGTTGGCGCGCAGTCGGGATGGCCACCATTTTACCATTGAGGATAGGGCGTTTCTGTTTCCGCACGACGAATTGGACGCTTACGGGATTGAGGACCCCCGGTGTTCAAAGATCGGCGATCAGTATTATATTGCATACACGGCCGTTTCCAGACTGGGAGCCTGCGTGGGGCTGGCGTCCACACCGGATTTTACAGGCGCAGTCCGACACGGCGTCATATTTCCCCCTGAAAATAAAGACGTCGTCCTGTTTCCTGAGATGATCAATGGACGTTACTACGCCATTCACCGTCCGGTGCCGAGTGGGTTCGGCGCTCCGGAGATGTGGATCGCGGAATCCAGGGATTTGGTCCATTGGGGGAATCACCGCTTTCTGCTGGGTTTGCGCCAGAATTTTTGGGATTGCAGGCGAATTGGCGCGGGTGCGGCGCCGATTCGAACGCCAGACGGCTGGCTGGAAATCTATCATGCCGTGGATGGGCAGGGCCGGTATTGCCTGGGAGCGACTCTGCTGGATCTTCATGATCCCTCGGTCGTGCTGGCCCGTACGGATCGTCCGCTGCTGATTCCGGAAGAACAGTATGAAATATCGGGATTTTTCTCCAATGTCGTGTTCACCTGCGGGGCCGTTGTCATAAAGGACAGATTGCGGATCTACTACGGCGCGGCGGACGTTTCCATGGCGTGCATGGAGTTGCGGATGCAGGATGTGCTGGATGAGTTGCGGTTGGTTGTGGTAGTGAACGCCGTCTAAATATGATAGTATAATAACTGATCGCGTTTGCAGGGTTCACATTGGAAACCCGCCGTATCCGTATTTGGGTGCGGCTTTTTCTTTTTTTGCTGGAAGGGCTTTTTTGCTGGAAAGGATGAAGTCATGAGGGCGGTTCTCCATATCATCAGTGATCAACAGCGTCATTATCTTCCCCTGGAGGAAGCATTGCTGCAAAGCGCGCTTGGAGGGGCGGATGTCCTGCAGATCCGCCAGAAGCGATCGCCGGCGTCCGAAACGTACGCTTTGCTCAATAGACTGTCATCGCAATGCCGCGCGGCGCATGTGGATACCGAATTGTTCATTAACGACCGCGTCGATGTGGCCATCGCAGCGGGTGTCGCGGGTGTTCATCTGGCAACGAAATCGCTGCCGCTGGAGGCGGTTCAGAGTCTGCGCCGGGCAACGGGCTGGCGCGGATTGATCGGCTGTTCGGTGCACTCGCTCGCTGAGGCCGTCGCAGCGGAGGCGCGCGGCGCTGACTATGTGACGTTCGGACATGTATTTTCAACA
>JAKADD010000408.1 GCA_021820825.1 Bacillota bacterium | reverse complement strand
ATGTGGGGTAAAACGGACGGATCGGCGCTGATGTTTTATATATGACGGAACTCGATGCGGGAGGCGCAGCATGCAGCAGATCTATTTGGACAATGCCGCAACCACGGCGCCAAGCCCGGCGGTTCTGGAAGCCATGCAGCCGTATCTGTCCGCAGTATACGGGAATCCATCCAGTGTGCATCAGACTGGACAAGCTGCCAAAATGGCGGTGGATAATGCCCGCGCGCAGATGGCTGAGACCATTGGCGCAGCCACTTCGGAGATTGTGTTTACAGCAGGCGGCACGGAGGCGGATTTTCTCGCCCTGTTGGGGGTTCTGAGAGCTTCCGAAGGACGCCATGTGGTTACAACGGCGATTGAGCATCATGCGGTGTTGCATACCTGCGAATTACTTGAAGAAATGGGTTATGAAGTAAGCGTTGTGTTGCCGAACCGCGCAGGAATCGTTGACGCGGATGCTGTCATGGCTGCTGTCCGGCCCGATACGGCGCTTGTCAGCGTGATGTGGGTGAACAATGAAACAGGAGCTGTCCAACCGATCGTCGAGCTGGCGGCGCGTCTTCAGGAACGCGGAATTCCACTTCACAGCGATGCTGTGCAGGCTCTTGGTCCATTGCCGGTTGACGTAAACTCGGTGCCTGTGTCACTATTGTCTTTTAGTGGGCACAAGATTTATGGCCCCAAGGGAGTGGGCGCCCTTTATCTGAGAAGGGGTACGCCGTTTCGCCCCATCATCCGCGGTGGCAGTCAGGAGCGAAATCGCAGGGCGGGAACGGAGAACGTCGCCGCCATCGTCGGTTTTGCGAAAGCGGCGGAACTGCTCCAGTCGGAACGCGATGCGCGCAATACACATCTTGCTGCATTGCGTGAACGGTTTTTGGCTGAGTTAAACCGCAGTGTGTCAGACTGGCGTCTGAACAGCCCTGAACAGGCAGTCAAACAAATCTGTAATGTGATGTTTTCCGGCGTCCTGAGTGAAAGCCTTCTGATGTTGCTGGATCTGGCGGGAATTGCTGCGTCAGGGGGATCGGCGTGCACGGCCGGTTCGGTGCAACCATCGCACGTCCTGCAGGCAATGGGGCTCAGCGACAGTGACGCGAGATCGTCAGTGAGATTCAGCTTTTCGTCATTCAACACGCTTACTGAAGTCGACCGAGCGGTCGCTCAGATTGCGGATGCAGTCTCCCGATTGCGTTCTTACGATGAAAATCGATTAGGGTCATGAACAGTTGGTTATCCTGTACCATAGTGAAATTAGATATAAGGGAGTGCGCTGAGATGGAACGCTGTCCGCATTGCAACTGCCGCGATATTGGCAAGATAGGCAACAACCAGTTTTACTGCTGGAACTGTTTTATGGAGTTTGCGCTGGTTGGCGACGAGGTGAAACTGTACCACGTGGACGAAGACGGCAGTCTGGTGGCGTTTGCGCCGACCGATTCTCTGGCTGCTGAGGATGCGTCTGCAGCTATCTCTGGATGAGCTGTTATGGCGTTGAATGGCGCTGAAGGCGAACGCCTTCAGCGCCCGCCCGCAGGCTGGAAAAGTTCCAGGTGTTCGCCGTTTGGGCCGGAGAAAAATATATACTGCGACCCATCGCGCAGCGTCGTGATCTCCTCATACAAGAAATGCACTCCGAGTCCGTGCAGCCGTCTGACCTCATTCGCTATGTCACTGACCCGAAAGGCAAGATGATTCACGATTCCCGCTTCCGGCAACTCGTCGCTGTGGCCTCCCACCAGTTCTACGATCCGCTCCTGGTGACCTGGGAAGCCTAAAAAGACAAGCTCCACCGCCTCATTGTTATGCTGGAGACGGCCTTTCACCTCCATGCCAAGCGCTGTTTCATAAAAGGCGATGGACTCCTGCATATTGTGGACAAATATCCCCACATGCTCCACTCGTTGAATCGCCAATTCCTATTCCCCCTTAGTGGCAACCATGCATAACAGCAACCCCATCATTATACTCAAACGCCATCTCCTGAACAGTCGCCGTCATGATGATGGTGCTGGTCATTTCTAGTATACTTGCTGAAGCAGAGGTCGTATTCACGAGTTTGTCGCCTTTTTTGGTGATCGGTCCTATTACTCGAAGGATAGAGGTGCAGGCGGTGCGTATGGAGCTGTCTTTCGTTGAAGTCCTTATGCCGATCGTTCGGGATCTGAAAGAGAAGAAATCGTCCTCGACTCGACAATGGAGTTTGAGCGGAACTGAACCGAGTCTGAGTGGCGTCCTGAAGAACGGCTATGTCGCCGAGGAAGACGGCCGACCGCTTACGGTCGCAGAATGGCAGGAAATGTGGCGCGCGGCGGCCGCGGGAGAGCGACCGGAGCTTGGCTTTCGGCAACGGTATATGATCGAGAACATGCGCCTGGCGATCGCACACCTGGGAGAAATCGAACAGATTCTTGCTGGCATGCTGCGCGACGAAGATTCCCTGTCCAGGCAGATCGAAGCTCTGGTGTTGGCCAATCTTCCCGCACGCGCGCAACTGCCGGACACTATCACGCTGTTGCTTGGAACATGCAGCGGCGGATTTGTCGATGAGCAGGGGAGAATCGTCGTAGACCTTGCGGCGGTACATATGCTGGCTGCGGACCCTGGTGCTGTGCTTCAATTTCTGGCGCATGAGACATGGCGTTCCGGACACTGGTCGCTGCTTGCGGATGATCCCCGCATGCAGGAGCCCTGGTTTATGGCGTTTCCTCAGTTGCAGTCAGAGGGCATGGTGAATCATCTCATCGGCGGTACCTACAAATTGATGTC
>JAKADD010000407.1 GCA_021820825.1 Bacillota bacterium | reverse complement strand
CGTATGATGAACGATCTCAGCCGTGAATCCGAAATCCGGATATTCTTTAAGAAATGCGTTGTACGCGTGCGGATCGGTGGTGACAATCTTTTTGACCCCGTACGACTGGAAGATCTCGATGTTTTTCGCCATCAGCTCCTGGCTCAGAAATTCATTGCCGAGACGACGCGCCGAGTCGCCGTCACTCTCTTCTTCAGCGCCGAGAATGGCGAAACTGACGCCCGCTTTCAGCAGCAACTGGGCAAAAGCCCGGGCGATCTTCTGATTGCGCTGGTCAAATGAGGCTGCCGTGCCCACGTAATAGAGATATTCAACCTTTCCTTCCGTTTCCGCCATGGTCTTCACGGCGAGCCCCTGCGCCCACTCAGCGCGCGCCGAACGCGGACGGCCCCACTCGTTGGAATGCCGTTCGAGGTTGGTAAATGTGCGGTTGACTTCTCCGGGCGCCTTCCCCTCTGTCAACACGAGATTGCGCCTCATATCGATGATCAGGCTGACATGCTCGTTGAATACCGGGCAGGCTTCTTCACAGGCGCGGCAGGTGGTGCACGCCCAGATCTCATCTTCCGTGTAGACATCGCCAATCATGGCAAGCTCCGGCGGAGTCGTCGCGGGTTCCCTGTCTTCCGCCCCGGCCGCCAGCTTTCGCTCCGCGAGCAGGCTTGGAGCAGTCTCAATCAGATGGTCTTTCATTTTCATAATCAGATATTTCGGCGACAGGTCTTTCCCGGTCAGCGTCGCTGGACAACTGACATGACACCGCCCGCACTCTGTACAGGCATAGCCGTCGAGAAGCTGCTTCCAGGTAAACTGGTTGACCTGCGCCACGCCGAATTGCTCTACGGACTCATCTGTCAGATCGAGTTTGCGTATTTTTCCAACAGGGCCCAGATTGCGGTAATAGGTGTTGAACATCGCTCCAATCATATGCAGATGCTTGGAACGCGGAATAAACACGAGAAATTCCAGTATGGCGATTGTGTGCGCCCAAAAAGCAATCTGGCTTATGACACCCGCCGTACTTGCGCCGACTCCCGCAAAGACGCTGGCGACAAGACCTGACACAGGAGCGTCCGGACCGAGATGCACTCCCTGTTGCAGTGCGTTGAATCCGCTAACTATATATAACGTGACAACGATTACAAAAATGAGAAACAGGATAAACCCGGCTTCAAAAGTCGCTTCCAGCCTCATCGGGCGCCACACGTAGCGACGCAAAGCCGCGACGATGACAGCCACCATGACAAAGGCGGCGAACAGTTCCTGGACAAATGTAAACCAGGGCGCCGTAAAACCGGGAATGTGCACGCCGAACAGTCCATACGAGAAGAAATCCAGTTCTCCGAACCCCAGGATGATAAATCCCCAAAAGATGAAAAAGTGTCCGATTCCAGACGGTTCAGCGAGCACTTTCCCCTGACCGAGAACGTATTTGAGAAAGGAACGAATCCGCGCCCCACTGTTGTCCGACCGATTCTCCTCCTGACCCAGGCGAAGAAACTGGTATCGCCGATACACCCCTGAGAAAAATCCGTACAAGGCTGCAATCAGCAAGATGCCAAAAGCGATAATCCCCAGCACATTCACAACCGATTCCCTCCCAAATCTCAGTCCACTGTACGCTTGACCATTTCATGTACGATAAACGAAGCGACCTCGGGAGCAAGCGTTCCCGGTCCAAACCCCGCGTCGTAACCGAGTTCGAGAGCCAGTTCATGGCCCAGACGCGGTCCGCCGCACACCAGAATGATCCTCTTGCGCATTCCCTGGGCCTCCAGCAACTCCACCAGTTCACCCAAATTGGGAATATGCACATCCTTTTGTGTGACCACCTGCGATACCAGAATCGCGTCCGCTTTGAGTTCAAGCGCTTTTTTGACGAGTTCTTCGTTCACGACCTGGCTGCCCAGATTGTAGGCTGCAATTTCTGGGTAGCGCTCCAATCCATACTCCCCTGCATATCCCTTCATATTCATAATAGCATCGATGCCCACCGTATGCGCGTCCGTGCCAGTGCATGCGCCAAGAACGACGATTTTGCGCCCGATGCGCTCCCGTATAAACTGGTTGATCTCGTAAAAATTCATGATTGGGCTCTCTACTTTTGGCACCTTGATCGTTGTGTAGTCGATTTCTTGAGTCGCCTTGCCGTATACAACAAAAAATGTCATATCTTCGCCCAGATCGGCGGCATGCGTCACCTGCGGCTCAAGCAGGCCCATTTTGGCGACAAACTGACGCGCCGCCTCCTTCGCTTCTTCCCCGTACGGCACTGGCAACGAGAAACTGATCTGGACCATTCCGTCGTCAGCCGTATCGCCGTATGGCCTGATGCGCCGCAAGTCACGCATGCTCCCCCGCCTCCTCGTTCTGCATCTCCTGCGCAGGCAGCGAGGAAAGCCCCAGGCCGCTGCGCAGGGCAGTTTCGATGGGATTGTAATAATCGCCCGCGCGCACCACCACGCCGTGCAATCCCTTACCGCCCGTGAAGCTGCGCCTGACATCGGCGAACTGGCCTTCGCCAAGCGCCCTGAACAGCCCCTTGGCCGCGATTTCCCGCAGCAGGCTGAGCGCCTCGTCAAGCACCTGACCCGCCCGCCGCACCATCTTTCCGTCTTGCCGAAACTCCAGTTCATCCCGCAAATTCCGCGCATTGTTGAAAATATAGCGGGCGGATTCGATCGCCAACTGACGATCGTGGATGAGCGGCGTATGGATCGCCTCCGTCATCATGCCGAGCAACTGGATCCCCTGTCCGGTCGCAGCGCCGACCAGATTGAACAGGGCG
>JAKADD010000406.1 GCA_021820825.1 Bacillota bacterium | reverse complement strand
CCGGCTCCAGCCGACGCTCTCCCTGATAGCTGTAGGCAACTTTCGTTGTTCCCACCGGAACGGCCGCGGCGCCCAGTACGTCTCCCCGCGCGAGGGCTATGGGCAACAACTTGGTCAGAAACGGCGGCGGTGGGGAACTGGTTACTTGCGCCGCTTTTTGATAGCCAGATTCATCAGGCCAACTCGCCGCCGCCTCTGTCATGGCATCCTGCGGTCCAATCGCCTGCTGAAAAAACGTGTTCGAGCGCAGACCATCCATCAGAATGGTGAAAGCGACCAAATCGCCATTTTTGGCGCGGGCGTATCCTGCGTAATTCCACTGGTTGCTGAGATTCCCGGTTTTCAGCCACACCGTTCCGTCAGCAGACGTGTGATCCAGGTATCCGCACATGAAGCTGCACTGATTTGTGCGCCCCATATGAATGAGCGAGTGCTCAAACGTCGTGAACCACGGCTGACTGGCGCTGTAGGTTAAAAGCCGCACGACTGCGCCCGCGCTCACTTCGTCTAACGGCGACAAACCCGAGCCGTCAACCTGCACGCCATTCATAGGCAGATGCGCCTGCGCCAAAAACCGGTTCACCGCGGCAACCCCGGAGCGCGCAGATCCATCGCCGCCCGTCCGCACCCCCACCATCCGCAGCAGATTCTCTGCCATCAGGTTGATGGAGTAGGTATTTTGAGTCTGGAGATACTGTGACAGCGGTTGCGACGCATGATTCACAACCGTCTGCAACCCGTTTGCAGGCATGGAACCCGTAACAGCCGGAGCTTGAAAATGAACGCCGTCGCGCGTCAACAGTTGTTGGAACAGCGTGGCGCCCAACAAGGCGGGGTCGTGAATCGACAGAAACGTGTTCGCCTGGGCTCCCCGAGGAATCTGCCCCGTGATCCAGATGTCATTGGTTCCTGGTTGCCTGGAAACGGACAGGGTATTCGCAGCGCCCGCCGCCACTGTCTTCGCCTGATTGTGGATATGCAAAAAGGTGAGCGGCGGATCGATGCTCGGATTGAGCGGATTCACTACAAAGGTCGGCGGACCGCCGGAAACGCCCGGTTTGATCAGCAGATTCAATTGATCGCGCTCCACTGTCAATGCGGAAATATTCGGTGTATAATTCCATGGCAGATCGTCCCATGTCCATCCTGTTCCGGTATGCGCCCCTCCAAAGAGCGCGCCGACTCCGACCACTTGCGACGCGCTGTGAATTTTTGCGGCTGTCTGTTTTGCCATCTGCTCCAGCGTAAGCGCCCCGTCCGCCTCTAACCAGGGGTCCCCTCCGCCAACCAGATAAATCGCGCCCGGCGCCCCATTTGACGCTGCGGGTCCAGACTCGACTTTGCTGACATAGCGAAAGGACGGGCCCAGATCGGCCATTGCCGTCGCCGAAACAAACAGTTTCATGACGGAAGCTGGCGTCAGGCGTTCATTGGGATGAATGGCCGCCAGCGCCTGATGGGTCGTGACGTCATACGCATAGGCTGAGACGTTGGCGTGCGCGAGATCGGCCTTTTGCACAATTCCGCTCCACACGGCCTGCAGCGGTGTATTGGGCGCGCCGGCAGGCCGATAGTTCTGCGTGAGCGCAGGCGTTCGCGCGCCGCGCGATCCCGGCGTCTGGATCGCGTTCTGTTCCTTGTGCGCCGCTCCCGCAGCCGCCCACGCCCCCGAAAGCGGGGACAGCGCAACCGTCGCCAAGACGGCTGCCGCCATCGTAAAACCGACTGCTTGAAGTATCCGATTCAAACGCAAATTCTCCTTTTAAGCTTCCCGTCAAGCTTCCCGGTTCCAGATACGAACCCTGAGTCTGTCTAAGAGAGATCAGGACGCGCTCTTTTGTATAGCTTGACACTAACACAGTCTCCGACAACCCGACAACGAAAGAATTGTGGAATTCAGCGCTCAATCCAAAACCTGCGCCAATGTTTCTCCCACCCGAGCATGCAGGACGAGATCGGCGTACGGGTCGAAATCGGTCTCAGTCAAATTGATCAGGACCGTGCGACGGGATGCCTGCCGGGCCACGTCCGGCAGCGAGGAGACGGGTTCCACCGTCAGTGAGGTGCCGAGAATCAGCAACAGGTCGCAGGACAGAACGCCGCGCAGAGCATCCTCCATATGTCGGATGCTTTGCTCAAACAAGACGACATTTGGCTGCAAGACCTCTTCGCAACTGTTTCGCTTGACACTCCAGCCGTGACAGATCGGCACAGAATCGAGCAGCGCGTGCTCCATGGTGTACTCTGTTCCGCACGAAGGACAGTAGACATACTGCAGATTGCCGTGCAGTTCCCAAACAGATTGGCTGCCAGCCGCCTGGTGAAGGCCATCGACATTTTGCGTAAAAATGGAAACGTTTGTCCCGCGCCGTTCCAACTCCGCAAGGGCGATGTGTCCGGCGTTTGGTTTGGCGTTGCGAAAGTCGGGTGTGAGAAAAATCTCCTTAAAAAAATCCCAGAATTGTTCCGGCTTATGACGCAGACTGGCAGCAGACAACAACTCCGTCACACGGCGATTTTCCCAAATTCCATGGGTTGACCGGAAATCGGGAAGTCCCGACTCCGTACTCATTCCAGCACCCGACAACACGGCGATCCGTTGACTCTTCCGCAACCACTCTCGCAGCGTCTGCAAATCCCTGTTCATTCCATGCGCCTCCAAGTCACAAACAAGTCGTATCTGTATTGTACTAGAAGACCAACTTTTCTCCATCCATTGGCACAGTGAACGATGCGTGGCGAATGAAGCGGATATGCATTACACTCTTATAAGCAAACACAGGCCATTGCG
>JAKADD010000405.1 GCA_021820825.1 Bacillota bacterium | reverse complement strand
AGCGGGTCCGGGAATCCGACTTTTACGCGATCGGGAGGAAATCTTGATGGACATGATGGAAATGCTGCAGATCCAAAGAGAGGAGTCACACCTCGTCATCGACGCCCGAAATGCGATCCGCAAGGGTCATCATCCGAGATACGAGATATTGACGCTGGTCAAGGAGGCGCCGAGAGGCACCTTGTGCGAAGTCCACGTTCCCCATCGGACAGCCCCGCTTATCGCAGCCCTTGAGGAACTTGGACTGAACGTTGCCGTCTCACAAGTGAGTCCTGGCGACATTCGACTCCGGGTAATGAAGATCTGATCTACAACATGTCAGTCCGGATGTCAGTCCGGCGCCCCGCCAGACTGGACCGTTGGAAGGTGGTCATGAATGAGCGAGCAACACACCCAGTACGACAGCATAGAAGACGCCCTGCGCAAAATAAACGGCCTGCTGCAGGAGGCTCGTATCGGCGGGGTCGACATCCTCCAGGAGGATGTCGGAGAGCGCCTGAATCCTGGCGATGTGTATGATGCGTATATTGACATCAACCGCGCGCCGTCTTTGGAAGAAGAACTTGACTCTGCCCGTTGCGGACCCTTCGCCGCCATATACCTTCAGCGGTTCCCTTCTGGCGATCCGTCCAATTGGCAAAACTATATTGGACAGACATTTGACGCCCGTTACGTCAAGGGGTTCCGACAGGGATTCCTGCTTAACCTGCCGGAAATCTTTGCGGCTGGCGAAACACATTATTTCCGTGGGGTGTACGATGGTGTCATGGCGCATGCCGCTGTATTTTAAGGCTGCGGTCTCGCGATCAGGATGATGTGAATTGGCTGAACCGTAGGCTGGCTTACTGGCCTGCAGGGGCCGACGAACCTGAATTGCGCTGCGAATCCGTCAAAATCACGGAATCTTCACCCTGTAACAGAGGGTATGGAGAGGCAACTCGTGGGATCGATTCGGCAAAACAGTAAAGATGGAGGTTGTTCCAGGTGGCTCAACGCGAATTGACGTTTCGCATTATGCGTTTTAATCCAGAGGAACCGAAGAAGAAACCGGTTCTCCAGGACTTCCATTTGACAGAGGAACCAGGGATGTCCCTGTTTATCGTCCTCAACAAATTGCGCGAGGAGCAGGACCCCACGCTTCGTTTTGACTTTGTCTGCCGCGCCTCGATTTGTGGATCATGCGGCATGCTGGTGAATGGAACGCCAACGCTTGCCTGCAAAACACTCACCAAAGACCTGCCGAAAATCACCACATTGTTCCCTTTGCCTGTGTTCAAGCTGCTCGGCGACCTGTCCGTGGACACCGGGGTCTGGTTTCGCGACATATCCCTGCGTACGGAGTCCTGGATTCACACGGATGAACCATTTGTTCCCGATGCGCCGGAAGAACGGATGGACAATGAAGTAGCGCAAAAAATTTACGATGCGGAACGCTGTATCGAGTGTGGCGTCTGTATCGGAGTCTGTGTAGTCGCAAACCTCAGACCGGACTTTATCGGGGCTGCGGGTGCGAACCGAGTGGCCAGATTTATGGTGGATCCGCGCGATAAACGGACAGAGCAGGAGTATTTTGACGTGGTGGGCAACGATGACGGGATTTTTGGCTGTATGGGTCAGATGGGCTGTGAAGACCACTGTCCGGTGGGCATTCCGCTTCGCGATCAGCTCGCTTACGTCCGGCGCAAAATGGCCGTCGCAGGATGGCACTATAAAAAGGCATGATAGCTCCGCTTGGTGAAACTATTGCCCAACCATACACATGAACCTCCGACATGTCGGAGGTTCTAACACAACTTTCGATTTTCCAGTACCATTTTTGCGGATAATCAGAACTTTTGACCCCGGAATCCTTGATAAATCAAGGTCATTTGGCACGAATCACAAATGTAGTTACCTAAATATATTTTTGTGTAAAATAATGTTTTGGCTTGTCTTCGCTGTTGTGCCATCATCACACTGATCGTTCCGCCTGGCTGGCTAAATCGACGCCAGCCAAATAGCGGGGATCGGGAATATACGTGCAAAACGGATCGCTCTCCATGTAGTCGTCTGTCAGCGCATGCGCACGGGCGCGGGAGCCTGCGCAGACGCGGTTAAACTCACAGTACCCACACTTGCCGCGCAATTTATCCGGATTCCGGAGATTCTGCAAAACGGGAGAATCGCGGTAGATGTCCGCCAAAGGTTGTTGGCGCAGGTTCCCGACCGCCAGAGGCAGAAATCCGCTGGGAAACACCTCTCCCACGTGTGAGACAAAGAGAAATCCGTTTCCATCCCAGACAGGCCGCATACTGCGAGACATATCCCGCACTTCGCCGTGTCTTGCAGCGCCTGTGCCCGTGGCAGAGGCTGCGGCTACGTTCGTGTCTGCGGCGGCATGTTGCATTCTGACCCTCCGGTACTGCGGCCCCTCCGTTGTTTTGATGTCAAACGCAACATGTCCACTCAACTGGTATAGCCACTCCAGCACCTTTTCGTGACCTTCCGGCGATAACATGTCCTGTAAGCGCGCCCGCCCGGTGGGAATGAGAAAAAAGACACTCCACAGAACTGTGTCGAGCCGACCCACCAGTTCGGCGATCGCTGGCAGGTCTTCCACATTGTGCTGACTGACTGTGGTGTTGATCTGCAAAGGAATGCTCAGTTGCTTGAGATAGCTGATCTTCTCCATGGTCAGGTCAAACGTTCCCCGAATCCCGCGAAACCGATCGTGGATTTCCGGAGTGGAACCGTCAATACTGAACGCCCAGCGTGCAAGCCCCGCTTCTTTCAGGGCCTTCATCCGTTCAAA
>JAKADD010000404.1 GCA_021820825.1 Bacillota bacterium | reverse complement strand
GGATCGACAAGGTAGTTGCGGCCCATCAATTCCGTCAACCCGGCCCCCGGCAGCGGATCGGCGTCGCGATCCGGGGCGGGGTAACCGCGCACGTAACACTCATCCATAAAAGCGTATACTTTGGTGGTAAACTGAATGCGAATGAACTGCGCGTTGCCGTGCATCTCTGTAGAGAAGACCTGGATCTGCGGCGCCTCCGTGTACCAACCCGCCTGATCGCCGCACGAACCGACCAGGTGCCAGGACGAGCCGTCTGCGGAGGCATAGAAACGAACTGTGTAAGGAAACTGGATACCTGCCCGCAGGTTTTGCAAAAAACGCAATTCCACCGCACGCACATCCTGAATTTCGCCAAGGTCGATCACGATACTCCGTCCATACTGGCGAAGCAATCCCACCCAACCTGGATCCTTTACGTTCAAAGCGCCCGTTTGACCATCGGTAAGCTGTCCGGAGTCGGGGTATTGCTGCCGTTCTGTCTGACTGAACAGCGCGTCAGGCCACTGCGCGCCAATAGTATAGGGCTTGCCGAGCGCAAGATTTCTGACACGCGTTGAACGCCAGCGTATGTGCATGTGACACCCTCCTGTCAATCATTGCGCTGCGACTGCAGCGACCGCTCAATACTCCGCAGCAACACCTGACTGGCGTTGCGTGGGTTTGCGGCGCTCATCACCGCCGAAACAACCGCGACGCCAGCGGCGCCCGCTTCCATGACAGCGGCGGCATTCCCCTGATCTATGCCGCCAATACCGACAACGGGGATTTTCACCGTCTTTGCGATCGCACTCAATTCAGGTAAACTTGAGGCATCCGCATCAGGTTTGGAGCGAGTGGCAAACAGCGCCCCCACGCCGAGATAATCGGCGCCAGCCCGCTCAGCCGCAAGCGCCTCCTGCACGGTGGCGGCGGAAACGCCGATGATTCCGTAGGGAAGCAGACGCCTGGCGTCGCGGCAGTCGATATCATTCTGACCCACATGCACGCCGTCGGCGTCTACCAAGAGTGCGACATCCACACGATCATTGACGATAAACAGCACACCCGCTGCAGCCGTTATGCGTTTGATTGCGCGGCCCGCCTCCACAAACCTGCGTCCCAGTTCCCCTTTGCGGCGCAACTGCACAGCCGTTGCGCCGCCGGCTATCGCTTCCGCCAAAACAGTCTCCAGGCTTGCTGCGTCCTGGCGTTCATCCGTCACCACGTACAGGCGCAGACTGCTTTGCAGCCATTCGACGGCCCTTGCTTTCATCGTCACCTGCCTACACCTCCAGTAAATCCACCCGCGCAAGCCGATCCACTGTCGCGCCGTCCAGTCGGTACAGTTCGTCAAACAGCGCCGCCTGAAAACTCCCCGGGCCCGGCGCCGATCCGGCGGCCAGTTCACCCGCGACATTAAGACACGTAAGCGCTGCGACACAGGCGTCCGCATACGTCTCCACTGTAGCCGCAGCGCCCGCGACGCCGCAGAAGGCGCCGATCAATCCCGTCGCCTGGCAGCCGGATCCCGTGATGAAAGACAGCAGCGAATGGCCGTTACGAAGCGCAAATACGCGCGTTCCATCGGTCACATAATCGACTGGCCCCGTGGCGATGACCACACAACCTCGCGCCGACGCCCATTCTTTCATCGCGCGCGGCAACTGCTCCCCACTGCGCAGTGAGTCCACACCCTGCACCTCTCCCCCAGCGCCGAGCAGAAAACCGATTTCTCCCTGGTTGCCCCGCAGGACCGTCAACTTCACGCTTTCGATCAATTGCGTTGCCGTTTCATTGCGATAAGCAGTCGCGCCCACCCCGACCGGATCAAAGACGACCGGCGCGCCCACAGCATTTGCGGCGTGTCCGGCGATCAACATGGACCGGACCACACGGTCGTCTAGCGTGCCCATATTGAGCGCCAGCGCGCTCGCAATGCGGGCCATATCGGCCACTTCCTCGGTCGCGTAGGCCATGACTGGAGAAGCGCCGACGGCGAGCAGGGCGTTGGCGACAACATTGGTTACCACGATATTTGTGATATTGTGAACGAGCGGCCGCTGTTTGCGCACCCGGTCCAGCCACTGTGATACAGGTTCCGAGCTATCCATATGGACATATCCCCTTAAATGCATTGTCAGAAAATAACGCCATTCCACGCCGCAAAATCTCTGCCGACGTCAGCCACGTCCAGACGCGTATGCCGGGCAACAGGAGACATTGCCCAGCTTCCATCACGCCTCCTGCTGCGTCCATTCGCCATGAATTCGGCGGTACAGGCCGCCAGGTTTGACGCCGCTTGCCAGCCGCACCGCCACTGAGTGATCTGTCGGGCCGTGCCCCGCGCCTACATCCCACTGGACAGCCGCGCGGATTGCGTCGGATACATACGCCTTGGCCGATGCAATGGCGTCCAGAATGTCCATTCCAGCAGCCAGACAGGCTGCGATCGCCGCAGAAAATGTACAGCCCGTGCCGTGAGTCTTGCGGCTCTCCGCGCGCGGCGAATGAAAAGTCGTAAAAGTTTGCCCGTCAAACACGAGGTCCACCGCCTCAGGCGCGCCTCCAGCAAGACTGGCGCCGCCTGACAACCCGCCTGCCGACGGCGCGTGCCCGCCCTTTATGACGACCGTCTGCGGCCCCATGCGCGCAATGTCGCGGGCTGCCCGCAGACGGTCTTCCCAGGTGCGCAGGGGATATCCACAAATGATTTCCGCCTCAGGCAAATTGGGCGTCACAACTGTCGCCATTCGGAATAGGTGCGATTTGAACAGACCGATCGCCTCCCTGTCCAGAAGCGACTCGCCCCCCTTGGCCA
>JAKADD010000403.1 GCA_021820825.1 Bacillota bacterium | reverse complement strand
GGCGCGGACCGCGCTTCGCAAACGACGCTTACGGCGCTTGCGGCCGGAGACCGGCGCTGGTGGACCGTTTCTCGCTGCGCCCGGTTTCTGAACGCTTGGCTCAGACGCGTACTGGTGTCGCCGTTTCCCGGGGTCGTTTGAGCCAACTGAAGACGAGCAACATGCAAAGCAGGAAAATCACGAGAAAGACGACAATCCATCGGGTCATCATCGCAAATGATTCGTGCATGACACAACTCCTCCCGCGAGGACGGCAACTCTGCCTCTCTCTATGGTATCCGCCGCGCGCCGGCAGCGTGCGGGCTACTCTGCTGATTCCTCCTGATCTGCACATTGACCGCTGCTCTTGTCTAGTATTTGCAAATGGTATAAATGCCTGCCTCGTCCCATATACATCTAACTGATCGAACAAGCATAGCGACGTGTAAACAATGGGTGGTGAGCGCAGCGATGATCACAATGGGCAGACTGCCAGAAGCTGTTGTCAGCCTGCTTCCGCCTGATATTGCGATGATTGTCCACCAACTCACGCCTGCGCAACAGGCTCGTCTTGAGGAGATTCGCATGCGTCTTCACCGTCCGCTGGAACTGGTAGGCGTGGCAATCGCGCGCAGTATGATCATCTCCGCTGAACATCTGCGCCACGTCATGGCGACTGTCACAGGTTCTTCCGTGTACGCCGTCGAACAGGAACTGCGGCGGGGTTATGTAACCCTTGCGGGTGGTCATCGCGTCGGAGTGGCTGGTCGAGTCGTGATTGATGAACAGGATCACATCATGAGCATTCGGGATATCGGATCGGTCAATATTCGCCTGGCGCGGCAAATCATCGGAAGCGCCGCGCCGATTGGCGCCTACATTGTGGAAGAACGAAACCGTCTGCTGCCCACGCTGATTGCGGGCCCCCCGCTGTCTGGCAAGACAACTCTGTTGCGCGACCTGGCACGCCTGCTTGGCAACGGGGAACTTTCTTCACACATGGAACCGCTGCGCGTCGCCATTGTGGATGAACGTTCGGAGATCGCGGGTTGTTACAAAGGAGCGCCCCAGTTTGACGTCGGCCTGTTGACAGACGTTCTCGACGGCTGCCCCAAGCAGGCAGGAATGGTTTTGATGCTCAGGGCCATGGCGCCGCAGGTGCTGATGACGGATGAGATCGGCAGCGCCGCCGATGTGCAGGCAATCGCGGATGTGTCGAGCGCCGGTGTGTGTTTCATCGGAACGCTTCACGCCCAGAC
The DNA here is from genome assembly GCA_021820825.1 of Bacillota bacterium. The sequence goes on along the minus strand of JAKADD010000403.1, from coordinate 1,561 downwards.
AGTGAGCGATCTGAAGTCGCGCGGTGTGGTTCGGGACCTGCTTTATGCAGGGGCGATTAAACGCGTCCTGTTTGTCAGCCGCAAACACGGGCCCGGTACGATTGAACGGGTGTACGATGGTCAATTGCGCGAGGTGACGACTGCGTGGCGCTGACGTGGTTGCAGGTTGGCGGCGCAGGAACTGTACTGGCCGCCTCTACGGTATGGGGGCGCCTGATTGCGAGTGTGTACAGTCAGCGACCGCAGGATCTCAGGGAATTGACCAGCCTGCTGCGAACGCTGCGCACAGACATCGCGTACCATCGACTGCCGCTGGCGGACGCGTTTTTGCGGGTCAGCAAACAGGGAAAAGCAGGTCATGCGCTCTCCGCCCTGTTTCAGACGGCCGCGACACTGCTTTTGCAACCCGGCATGACAGCTCAGACAGCGTGGACAGCGGCCTTACGGGAACATGTTCCACACACCGCCTTGCGGGCGCAGGATCGCGAAATTCTGACAACGCTCGGCTTTTCACTCGGTACGGTAGGAACGACAGAACAGATCGCATACCTGGATGCGGCGCTCTCTCTGCTTACAGACCGGGAACGCGAGGCGGTTGAGGAACGAGGGCGTTATGAACGGGTCTATCAGACACTGGGTGTTTTGGCCGGTCTGCTGATCGTCATCATGTTGATCTAGTTCAAGGAGGACTCGCCGATGAGTCTTGAACTGCACGTGTTATTTCAGATCGCTGTCGTGGGGATCGCCGCTGCTGTGCTGTCCAGCCTGCTTAAACAGTCGGGGCGGGATGAAATTGCAACGCTTGTGACCATCAGCGCGCTCGTTCTTGTGGCGGCAGTGGTAGTCACCAATATCAGCCATCTGTTTGTGCAAATCCAAAATGTCTTCGCAAATCAATAAAGGTGCAGCCATGAACATCCTGCAAATCGTTTTGTTTGGCATCGTCGGAGCTCTGCTCCTGACGTCGGTCCGCGAACTCGCGCCACAAGTGTCGTTTCTGCTCACTCTGCTGATTTCCGCAGTGCTCTTTCTGATCGCGCTGCAGCGGATCGCCGGGATTCTTGTTCCGATCGAAAGGCTGGCCGCTTTAGCTGATGTGAACGTGCTCTTTTTTGCCACCATTATCAAAATTATCGGCATTGCGTATATCGCGGAGTTTGGAGCTGAGATTGCGCGCGACGCAGGCGTCGGTTCTATCGCGGGCAAAATCGAACTCGTTGGAAAACTGGCGATCCTGGTGCTCGCAGTTCCCATTGTGACAGCGGTCGTGGAAACGGTGACGCATTTGCTCCCGTAGAGAAGGAGGAGTGGCTATGGTTCGCGGTAGGCGGCGGCGGTTTCGCAGCACTGAGGCGCGCAGACTGTTGGCTGTTCTGTTTGTCGTAGCCTGTCTGCACAGTGTTCCTGTTGCGTATGCGAGCGGCATGGGCCCAGGTGTGTCGGGAGAACCGCCGCCAGCTTCCACAACCCTGGCGACGGGCGCTGCGCCGGCGTCCGGGTCAGGCGTTGGCGTTGGCGTTGGCGCTGGCGTTGGCGTTGGCGTTGGCGTTGGCGTTGGCGT
>JAKADD010000402.1 GCA_021820825.1 Bacillota bacterium | reverse complement strand
CGAGGTTCCAATGTCCAATCCGACAACAATATCTCCCTTGATCAAGGAGTGGCACTCCCTTCTCCAATCAACTTCCTGAAAACAGTCTTTATAATTATACCAGACTATCTTAGCATGAAAGTGCCTACTGATGGAAAGGGATTTTTTTACGCTGCAAGAGCAACTGCCGAATGGTCTACTTGCGATAAGGCTTGTACACTCCGTTCTGGTTCGAAATCAGGTCAATCATGCCCGGACCCACATGCATCAGCGCGAGTTTGCGTCGAATCTCGTTATAGAGAGTCAATGAAGCGCGGATATGACTGATCGGCATCCGAATTTCAAAGCCGTCGCGCGTAAACGCCAGAATACTGAGGCGCCCGTTCACGGGTTCCACATGCAGTTCGGAGAGTTGGGCCACCTGTGCAGAAGGAATATTGGGAAGTTGCCGGCAGATCGAGAGCAGTCCGGGATTTTGCAACTTACTGCCCAAACTGATGGACAGCGCTTGCGATGTGGACAGGATCGGCTTGTTGACGCCAATGCCTGCAGAATTGTTTTCAAGCACCATCCCATCGGCAAGCACCGTGTAAAATCCGCCATTTGCCTCCAGCAACCCGGCTACGGCGCGCTCAGCCACGACGATGGTAACGGACTGCTTCAGAAAATTACGTTCGATGCGCGCACTTCGCAACAGTGGAAAATCCGCCAGCAAACGCTGCTGCGCAGAGGCGGAAGGCACCTTGAACAGGTTCTGGCCGTCCTGAATCCCAGTGTCGTGAATCAGCAAGGCGGCCGCAATATCCACGGCTCCCTTTACGCGAACGGTTTTAACTGTCGCAAGCGGCGAGCGAATGTAGACAGCAAACAGAAGCAGCATAAAAAATATCAGGATGAGCACCGTATATGTAATTCTGCGTCTATAGTTAATGGGCGCCGTTTCGGCCACTTCGAAGCTTGACTCCCTTCACTGCGGCGGATCTCTTTGTACTCGAGAAGGGAACGCAGCGCACGAGCCCTGCGTTCCAGCAACAGAGACGACTCTTATCCGACGCTATCCGTCCGCCTTTTTTCCAATCCATCGCTTGGTGTCTCTCACCCTGGAGATTCGCGCACCCAGGTCCTGCAACTGTCGTTCAAGCGCCTCGTAGCCGCGATCGATATGATGAATCCGCTCGACCACCGTCGTGCCCTCCGCCGCAAGCCCCGCCAACACCAGCGCGGCCCCGGCGCGCAGATCGGTCGCTTCGACCACCGCTCCCGACAGTTCCTTTACTCCCCGCACAAAAGCAGAACGAAGATCAACCTTGATCGCCGCACCCATCCGCTGCAGTTCACTGACGTGCTGAAAACGATCCTCGAACACCGTCTCGGAAATGACGCTGATTCCGTTGGCCAGAGTTAACAGAGACATGAAAGGAGCTTGTAAATCTGTAGGAAAGCCCGGAAAAGGAGCGGTCTGAATGCGATCGACAGACCGCAATGCGCCTGTGCGTTTGACATTCAGTATATCATGCGCGGCCGTGACCTGCACACCTGTTTCACGCAATTTGGTGATGACGGCAGTCAGATCTGCCGTCCGCACATTGCGCAACTGTACCGCGCCCCCTGTAACCGCAGCCGCAAGCAGCAGCGTTCCTGCCACAACCCGGTCCGGCGACACGGCGAAGTCACAGCTTGTCAGTCGCGGCACACCTTCAATCGTGATCGTATCCTCCCCGACTCCGCGGATCCGCGCCCCCAGCTTCACAAGAAATTCCGCCAGATTCCGAATCTCCGGTTCGCGGGCCGCATTGCCAATGACAGTCTCCCCATCCGCGAGCGCTGCGGCCATCATCAGATTCTCTGTCGCCCCGACGCTGGGATAGTCCAGAAAGATCGTGGCGCCCCGCAGACGATCGGCCTGACACTCGATATACCCGTGCCTATCGCTAATCTCCGCGCCCAACAGTTCCAGTCCCTTTAAGTGGAAATCAATTGGCCGCGATCCGATGGAACAGCCGCCTGGTTTGGAAACACGCACTGATCCAAACCGGCTCAGCAGTGGCCCCATCAAAAATATCGATGAACGCATGAGCCTCATCAAATGCTCGGGCACATCGGTCGTGTGGATCGTGCGGGGATCCACAGTCACATTTCCATTGTCGTATGTCACGCGCGCGCCCAGTGAGCGAAGTATATCCAGCATGACATGGATGTCGTCCAGATTCGGCACATCGTGCAAAACGGTTTCGCCGTCAGCCATCACAACAGCCGCCAGAATTGGCAAGGCGGTATTCTTTGACCCATGCACCCGCAGCGAACCAGTGAGACGCTCACCACCTTCAATGACCAAACGCTCCACGTTCGTCACCTCCGCGTCTCGTCCTCCCCAACCACTCGTACTTCCGGTTCCAGCCTGACGCCGAACCGTTCCCACACCTCATCCTGCGCAAGGCGCATCAGCGCAATGACGTCGACTGCCTGGGCTTGGCCCAGATTCACGATAAAATTGGCGTGAAGATCGGAAATCATCGCATTCCCGATCCGCTTTCCCTTCAGTCCTGCGGCTTCGATCAACCTGGCCGAAAAATCGCCGACGGGGTTCCTGAACACACTCCCGCAATTCGGCATGGACAGCGGTTGCGTCGCCGCCCTCCGTCTGCTCCAGGCATGGACGCGTTCCAGCATCTCCGCACGATCGCCGACAGTCAGGGCAAACGTTGCCGCCGCCACCACCAGACCTTTTTCCACAATGGCGCTGTGGCGGTACGCAAACTCCAGTTCCTGCGGCAGCACTTCCCTGACCTCTCCCGCGCGGTCGATCACCGTGGCCTTTGCCA
>JAKADD010000401.1 GCA_021820825.1 Bacillota bacterium | reverse complement strand
TGTCAACGGCTACCGTGATGCGCGATTCAGTGGTCGTCCGCGTGACCCGAGTGACCCGTCTGTCCATGATACAGCATCTCCTCCCTAGCGAAACACATGTGCCTGCTCTGCCGAACTGCTCTGCCGGAACCCGATTCTGCGCCGCTGCTCAGGCACGGCTGCGCCGAACTCGCCTCAGCACAGAATCGGGTTCCGGCAGAGTATACGATCCCGGCAGAGCGAGTTTCGGACACGCATTTTCTGCGCTCATTTTTGCTCACTCGGCGGCCGTCTGCGCAACGCCGTCGCGTGCGTCTCAAATCCTTCGAGGTCGGCGAACTCGGCAGCCATGTCGCGCACTTTGGCAAATCCCTCTTCCGTAACGTAGCCAATGGAGGAGCGCTTCAGAAAGTCCCACAGAGAGACCGCTGACACCGTGCGCGCCTGACGACCCGTGGGAAGGATAGCGTTTGGTCCCAACAGAAAATTACAGAGTGTGATGGGCGTGTGCTCTCCCAGCAGAATTTCTCCGGCGTGCCTGATCTTCGGTAAGACGGCGAATGGATCGCGCACCATGACTTCCATATGTTCAGGAGCGTACTCATTGACAAAAGCCAGAGAACTCTCGATGTCCTCTGTAATGATAACGCCCCCATACTGCTGCAGCACCGTCTCGACATACCTGCGCCGAACATCGCTGACAATCTCGGCGACAAGCGACTGCACCCGCGCGATCACTTTGTCCGCCAGAGGTATGCTGTGGGTCACCAACAGGGCCGCGCTGTCCGGACCATGCTCAGCCTCGATGAGCAGATCAAGAGCAGCCTTTTCCGGGTTCGCCCACTCATCGGCCAGGATCACTGCTTCACTCGGTCCCGCAGGTACGCCCGGATCGATATCCCTGGCCAGCAGCCGCTTGGCGGCGCTGACGTACGGATTGCCGGGCCCGATGATCTTTGAACACTTGGGTATGGTCGCCGTGCCATAAGCGGCGGCCGCCACCGCCTGCGCTCCTCCCACTTTATACACCTCGCGAATCCCCAACAGATCCGCAACACACAGGATCGCCGGGTCAACGCCGCCCTGTTCATTGGGAGGCGTCAGCACGACAATGCGCGGTACACCCGCCACCACGGCTGGCGTGCCGAGCATGAGCAGCACGGAGGGAAAGCTCCCCTTGCCGCGCGGCACATACAACGCCACATCGGGGATTGGCGTCACTTTTTCGCCGGCCATGATGCCTTCGTCAATGTCCATCATCCACATCGGCGCGGGCTTTTGCGCCTCATGAAAACGGCGGATGTTGCCGGCCGCGTACTGGAGTATGTGGAGTGTGCGCTGATCCACCCGCTTTCTTGCCTCCAGGAAATCCTCCTCTGTCACAGCCATTTGCCCTGCGCTGAGCGCAATCCCATCAAAGCGCTCAGTGTATTCGAGCAATGCAGAGTCGCCCCGCTCCTTGACCTCCCGGCAAATCGCCGCCACCACATCTTCCTGAATGGCGACATCCCGACCCGCCCGGCCCATGATGCGCTGGCGCGTCTCCGGACTGGCGTCGCGCCAGCGAATGCGGTTTACTGCTGTCATTTCTCTCGCCACCTTACCTGCACTGATGAATCGCTGCCGATGAGCAGCCTGCGCCCAATCGCAACAACTCGGCCCGATGCTTTAGTATATTAGCATACTAAAGCATCGAACTGATTTTGTCCAGTATGAAATGGGATATCGCTCACTCTGACTCGGGCGGCTTGGCTTCCTTTGCAATAACGGCAACCGTACAGCGCGAGACACAGATCAGCCGATCTTCATCGTCGCGAATTTTGATGTCCCAGACGTAGGTAGTGCGTCCCTTGTGCAAGGGAATCGCTGTGGCCGTGACAAATCCGCCCGTGGCGGAGCGGATGTGGTTTGCATTGATTTCTAACCCTACCGCCGTCTGCCGCTCCCGATCGATCAACGTCCACGTGCCAAGACTGGCGACAGTTTCCGCCAGCGCCACCGACGCGCCGCCGTGAAGCAGCCCGGCGGGCTGAGTTGTTCTATGGTCAACCGGCATGCGGGCCACGAATCGTTCCGGGTCCACATGAAGCACCTCGATGCCCAGCCATTCAATCATAGTTCCCCGAATCAAATCTTCATCCATCTTCCTTACCTCCTGGCTGATCCATTTCAAAGAGCCGACGTTCCTATGATAGCATGAACATTGCAGGGCATTTTGCAGGTTGCTCGCCAAGATGCAGCCATATCCACATTGAGAACCGCATACCTTATAGCAGGCAATGCCATGGGGAGGGTCTGAATTTGTATCTATTTACGATCAAAAAAGGTGATACGATCGCAAATATTGCCAAGTCAATGGGAACTACCGAACAGGAAATCTACCGCCTCAACGGTTTGGAAAGCGATAAGCTCACACCTGGGATCAGTCTGCTCGTTCCCGGAAAACCGAGTACGCTGGTCCATCACACCGTTGGTCCCAGAGAGACACTGGCCTCCATCGCCCGTCTTTACGGCATTCCTGTAACCGCCGTGGCTGGCGCAAATGCACTCGCCGACAATGCCCGACTGGAGCGCGGCCAAATCCTGTTCGTTCCCATGCCCATCAAAACCAAGCGCCAGATTGAAGTGAACGGCTATCTGATCCCTTCCGGCACTTCGTCGGATGCAACAACCATAGCAGAATCCGGCGAACTGAGTTACTGCACGATCTTCAGCTATCATGTGAACGACCGCGGGGGCATCGTTCCACTCCCCGACCAACAGGCGCTAAACGCAGCCAAGTCGCACGGCATATCATTACTCCTGTCCGTAACCAATTTTGACGGCGC
>JAKADD010000019.1 GCA_021820825.1 Bacillota bacterium | reverse complement strand
ACCATGCCAGCACAGTACATAAATCAATAAATCCACGATCATACATTAAACCGGAAATGCATCACGTCTCCGTCAGAGACAATATAGTCTTTACCCTCAAGCCGCAACTTCCCGCCGTCTCTTGCGCTTGCCATGGACCCGCCAGCAGCAAGGTCGGAATACCCCACAACCTCAGCGCGGATAAAGCCGCGTTCAAAATCGGAATGAATGACGCCCGCCGCCTGTGGAGCTTTCGTTCCATTTTTCACGGTCCAAGCCCTGACCTCGGTGGGTCCTGCCGTAAAATAGGTGATCAGCCCCAGCAAATCATAGGACGCTCGAATGAGACGGTCCAATCCGGATTCTTTCAGACCCAGTTCGGCCAGAAAGAGTTCCCGATCCGCATCTTCAATTTCCGCGATTTCCGCTTCAACTTTGGCGCTGATGACCACCATATGGGTGCCTTCCCGATCAGCCGCTTTTCTGACCGGTTCAACGAACGGCAGATCGGATCGGGCTGCTTCGGACTCGGCAACGTTGGCCGCATACAGAACCGGTTTTTGCGACAACAGGTGCAGATCGCGAACTGCTTCAGCCTGTTCAACGGTAAGCGGCAGGCGGCGAATCGGATGTCCCTGCTCAAGCTGGCCAAGGACATACTCCAGCGTCGCAACTTCATCACGCACTTTTGCGTCTCCGCTCTTGGCCTGACGACGCGTCCGATCGAGACGTTTACTCACCGTGTCCATGTCCGCAAAAATCAATTCGAGGTCGATTGTCTCAATATCGTCTTCTGGGTCTACCTTACCCGCCACGTGTGTGATATCATTATCTGTGAAACATCGAACCACATGGACGATGGCGTCGACCTCGCGTATATGCGCCAGAAACTGGTTACCGAGGCCCTCCCCTCGACTTGCTCCTTTTACAAGGCCTGCGATATCAACGAATTCGAATGCCGTCGGAACTATCCTTGCAGGATGTACGATATCGGCAAGGACACGCAGGCGATCATCGGGAACTTCCACAACTCCCACATTCGGGTCAATTGTGCAAAACGGATAATTGGCCGCTTCGGCTCCGGCCCTGGTGATCGCATTGAAAAGAGTGGATTTGCCTACGTTTGGCAGACCAACTATCCCGGCTCTTAATGGCATGACTTTCACTCCAAATTATACTGATTTGTACCTCATTCACCATAGTGATCCGTATGGATAAATAGCAGCTTTGGATAATTCATACGAAGGCAACACACAATACACGCTGTACCAGGCAAATGAGGTGAACAGTATGCGCAAGAAATTGCGGGCATTGCGCGATCGATTACGCAAATCAAAAGGCATCTTTGCCGCTCATCGGGTGATCTGAGCGGTGTGATTTGGACTATTTTAGAATAAGCTTTATCAGTGAACGTTGCAACGTTGGCCGCTGCTAAAGCTTGTTTACGGAAAATATGCTGTTCCCCCGCAAATCCCAGGAAGCATTTTTTAGTTGCTTCCTGTTTGTTGTGCACCATCCACTCGAACTTACGGCTGCGCACCAACAATCTTTTTCAGAGAGCGTTCAAATTCCCTGCGCGGCATCAAAACACTGCGTCCGCACTTTATACACTTGATGCGAATGTCCATGCCCATGCGGATGATCTCCCACTCATTCGTTCCACACGGATGCGGTTTTTTCATGGTCACAACGTCGCCGAGCCGAAAGGTCTTCTCCATACCGTTAGACTGCCTCCATAACGCTGGTCACAATGTTTTAATCGACTATACCACGGGTTAAGATACGAGTCCATGTATGCGCCAACAACGAACGGTACAGTTCTGACCGCAACAATCCGGAATGTGTCAACCACGCCGTTACCCCAATGATGTGTATGGTGAATGCTGACAGGTACACGCCTGCCAACAGACCCACAAATACACCTGACACAGTACGCGAACGCCTGTCCATAGAATCAGACCATGCCGTATCCAGTGATTTTCCTGCCATCAGGAGTCCAAACAGGACGCACAAGGCATAGCCGACTGCGATCAGCTGCCGATAGACAATATGTACGGCGGCGTCAGTCGCCTTTGCAACAGGGGCGCTCGCTGGCAGGACGGGATGGATCCCGTTTTTCGCCACAGGCAGAATTGGCTCAAGTATTCGATTCAGCCAATGCAGGTAATCCCCATGTACCGTCGGATCATATCCGACCAACCGCAGCCACGGAAAGACCTCTATAACGACATAACAACTCCCGACCAGGGCAGAAACATAGACGAGTGTTCTTGTTCCTCCAAATACATAGCCAAAGAGAGCCAGCCAACCGAGAATGAGAGTGATGACCAGATCTATCATTGCCGACTTCCCCTTCAGCATTGCCTGCACACAGCGTCCACATCAGGATTATCTTGAATTGTATGCTTGTCATGGGTATAATTTGCCGTTTTTCAGTCACATACTGTACTATCAATCTTTCAGCAGGATGTGATGGGCTACTTGCTAACTGGGCCAAAAGCAAAGACCCCTTTCAGGGTCAGGTATGACGATGGAGAAGCCGCGTTTCAGTTGACGCACGTGTTGCAAGAGCATTTGCTGGCAAGACCCGCAAACACATCAGTTGTACTGATGTGTATCGGAACGGACCGCTCCACAGGAGACGCTCTCGGACCTCTGGTGGGATCTGAAGTGACAGAGAGAAATGATCGGGTACAGTTGTTCGGAACTCTCGACAATCCTGTTCATGCCGTCAACCTGGAAGAAACGATCCGGCAGGTTGCGCGCATGGTTCCAAAACCCTATATTGTTGCGATCGACGCTTGCCTGGGCCAGTCTGCCAGCGTCGGACAGATCACACTGGCCCAAGGCGCGCTGCAGCCCGGCGCAGGGGTTCATAAACACCTTCCCGCCGTAGGCGATATTCACATTACGGGGATCGTAAATGTAGGTGGATGCATGGAATACTTTGTGCTGCAAAACACACGGCTCAGCATGGTCTTCAAGATGGCCAACGTGATTGCCGATGCTGTGGCGGGCGCACTGTTTGAAACGGAGTCCAGACTGCGTTCGGCAACGGCCACGGACATGCGCTCCGTTCAACGCACGCCCATCACGCGCCTCCACGCTCTGTTCAAACGCTGAGATCGCGTCAGTGCAGAGGACCTGGCAGAGCGGCCGTATCTGCTCTTATTGTTTTTGGCTGTTCATCGCAGCTTCAATGACCTTCTTCTCTTCAGGTGTCAGCGTGTATGTAGAATTGCTGCCGTTGACGGGCTTTGCGTATATCCGTGATTCTTCCCGTCCAAATATGCTGCTCAGCACCGTGCCGTCACCCTGTTCATTCAGGAGCGCCAGTGAGAAGCTGAGATCATTGCCATTCTCCGCAAATGCGTTGTAGCGTATAATTTGGGCCGTTGTTGAAGTCACCCGCAAACGCCGTTCATGGTCTTCAACGATCCGTCTGAATTGTTCCACCTCTCGCTCAAACCGCGCAACCTGATCATGATTGGTCGTGATCATGCTCTCCAGGTCCTGGCCTGTTTCTCCTTTAACCAAAGTCTTGTAGCGCTTCTTGAGTCTTGCCGATCGGGCAGCAGAAATTAAGGCGATAATCAGAGAAAGAATGACCAGAATAAGACTTGTCAAGATACCGATGACAAGTTCTGAATTTGAGATGTTGGAAGCAAATGATGAGAACATGTACAGGCACCCCCGTTTCACAGATGGATAAAGCCAGACAGCAATACAACTCCATGTATGGAAAGCCAGCGCACAACTGCGACCACAAGCATGCCAGGCAGCAGATTGGCAACCTGGATGCGTTTTAGATCCAGAATATTGACGCCGATCCCCATGATCAAAATACCGCCCACCGCAGTGACGTCCGCTGTAATAGGCACTGAGTGGAGATTTGCGCCAAAGAAGTGGGCAATGGTCGCAATGCCGCCCTCGTAGATAAAGATGGGAATCGCCGCCAGCGCAACACCGGAACCCATAACCGTGGTAAAGATGATACTCGAAAAGCCATCCAGCAGACTCTTTGTATACAAAATGGTGTTTTGACCACTCAGTCCACTTTGAATGGCTCCCAGAATCGCCATTGATCCGACGCCATAGACCAGACTGGCGAAAACAAACGCCTCGCCCACCCGGTTCTCCTCACTCTTAAATTTGGGCTGGCACCAGACGCCAAAACGTTCAATTCGCAATTCAATATTCCACCACGCCCCCAATACGCCGCCAAGCACGATCGAGAGAACAATGTAAATCACGTCTCCGCCCGGCGCACTGAGAAACATGGATAATCCCATTGAAATAACAAAGAGCCCCAGCCCTTGAAGTACGGTGGATTTCATCCGTTCTGGCATTCCATGCAAGCGGGTTCCGACTAGTGTTCCAAGTAGGATGGCAATCGTATTCACAATAGGGCCTAACAGAAACAAGACAAGCCCTCTCTTTCTGAAATCACCCGCAAATACTGGCCAGTTCTCAAGACAACCAGCAGGGCGTCGAAATTGCGCCCCGAGACAGAAGAAACCAACATCGATCTTGGCCGTTCTATTATTGTCTACGGGGGGTTATTCGCACAGATGCAGAATGGCAACCGCGCAGGATTACTCACAGTGTCAGCGACTGTGTTCGTCGGGATGTGCCGTACACCATTGCGTTCAAATGTTGCCTTCACCACATGATCGCCCGATCAATTCGCGATTTCAGGGGTGCGCACGAAAAATTTGAACGATTCGTTCCAGATCTTCGAGAGAAAAATACTCAATTTCAATCTTTCCTCTTTGCTTGCCTAACTGCACACGCACTGAAGTGCCAAGAATATCCCGCAGTTGATCCTCATAGACTTTAAGAGCTGGCGCTACTTTGGGAGGCTCCTTTTTTGGATTTGTTCCACGTGAAACACTCTGCATTCGCTGCACGAGTTGTTCCACCGCTCTCACGGTCAGTCCATCGGAAGCAATTTTCGTCGCAACCGTTCTCTGCGCGTGCACCTCCGGCAATGACAAAAGTGCACGCGCGTGACCCATCGAAATTGTTCCACGTGAAACAAATTCACGAATATCAGTGGGGAGGGACAACAATCGCAACAGATTTGCGACATGAGACCTGCTCTGCCCCACGCGGGCTGCCAGTTGATCCTGTGTGAGCTCGAAATGCTCCATAATCTTCGCATATGCTTCTGCAACCTCTATGGGGCTCAGATCTTCCCGTTGCAGATTTTCAATAAGTGCAATCTCCATTGCCTGCCGATCTGAGATGTCTCGCACAAGGGAGGGGATGGTTTCCATACCCAGTTGCTTCGCGGCGCGGAATCGCCGTTCACCTGCAATGATTTCATACCAACGCCCAACGCCCTTGCGCACGACAATAGGTTGGAGCACTCCGTGTTCACGAATGGAGTCAGCAAGTTCCTGCAGTTTCTCAAAGTCAAATTCTCTCCGCGGTTGATAAGGACTCGGTTTCAGATCATCGATTCGCATCCGTACAACGTCGTCAGCGCTGTCATCCGCGATCTGCGGTATGAGCGCCCCCAGGCCCCTGCCCAATCCGCTCTTTGCTTTCAAGTTCCGATCACTTCCTTGGCAAGATCCAGATAAACCTCGGCTCCGCGTGAACGCGGATCATATTGAAGAATCGGTTTGCCGTGGCTCGGAGCTTCACTCAGACGAACATTGCGTGGAATGATCGTGTGATATACTTTCTCACGAAAGTACTTTTTCACATCCTCAATCACCTGAATCCCCAAATTCGTACGCGCATCCAGCATGGTGAGGAGAACGCCCTCGATCTGCAACGACGTATTCAAGTGCTTTTGCACCAGCCTGATCGTGCTCAGCAACTGACTCAGTCCCTCTAGTGCGTAGTACTCACACTGAATGGGAATCACCACGGAATCAGAACCAGTCAGCGCGTTGATTGTGAGCAACCCCAACGAGGGTGGACAATCGATCAAAATATAATCGTAAGATCCCCTGACCGCCGCAATCGCACGCCGCAATCGCACCTCCCGGGAAATCGTGGGCACGAGTTCAATCTCCGCTCCTGCCAATTGAATTGTAGCGGGAATAATATGCAGATTGGAAACCGTAGTCGGCAGCACCGCATCCACCGAACCAACATCGTTGATCAGTACATCATAGATGCAATATTTAACATCAGCCTTGTTGATTCCGACTCCTGACGTCGTGTTTCCCTGCGGATCGATGTCTATCAGCAGGACTCTCTTCCCCAGTTCGGCAAGACAGGCACCCAGATTGACTGAAGTGGTTGTTTTCCCTACACCGCCCTTTTGGTTGGCTACAGCCATGACTCTTGCCATTCATACAACCCTCCGAACCTCATACCAAGAACGAACCTATACGCATCATTGTACTAGAAATAGAAAGAACACACCATGTCATTATGAGTGTGGGCGAGATGAAATATTCCGGATTACAGCGCAGGCGCACAGAAACTCCCTCTAGGCGCCTGCCGGGCAGAGTGACGCCTCCGCACACACGCACGGCTGCGCCAAACTCTCACAGGCGCATCAACCCCCTCTTATACGTTCTTCGATTTGGGCACACGGATTACAAGTTCATAAAACTCCTGTTCCTCCCTTTCTGACAACTGCACGAGATACCCCGTTTCCTCGATCAACTTCACCGACTGCCGGACCGTGTTGATTGCTAACCGTAAATCCCTTGAGAACCCCGCTCTGCGAAACCCCGCTTTGGCCACCGGATGCGTCATCAACTCTTCTGCGCGCTTCTCCGTTTGTCTCACATTCAGCTCTTTACTGATAACCTCTTGCAACATGCGTCGTTGCAAAGGCGGCGCGAGCGCTAACAACGCCCTTCCATGCCTCTCCGTAATTGTGCGCTGTCGAATTGCATCCTGAACTTCGGAGCACAAATGGAGCAGGCGCAACTTGTTGGCAATCGTAGACTGCCCTTTCCCAAGCCGCTGGGCCAAACTCTCCTGCGTCAATTGATGCAGATCAATAAGCTGTTGATAGGCCTGCGCCTCTTCAATCGGCGATAAGCCTTCCCGCTGCAAGTTTTCAATGAGCGCAAGTGAAGCCGCCTGCGAATCAGACAGTTTTCTGACGATGGCAGGAATAAAGTCCATCCCAATCTTCTGTGCGGCGCGCCAGCGCCGTTCTCCGGCCACTAATTCGAAATACCCATCCTGACGCCTGACCACAATTGGCTGAATTACCCCATGCGTGCGAATCGTGGCGCTGAGTTCCTCCAGCTTTGCCTCGTCAAATACCACCCGCGGTTGGTAACGATTCGCTCGAACGAGTCCAATCGGGATTTGCTGCAGATCGCTCTCTCTGTCCGTATCCTGCTCTGCTGTCTCTACAAAACGGGGCCAGTGCGACTTCAACCCATTTCACCACCCTGTGAGATCTGCTTGATAATACCTTCTACAGATCTCGCGCATCTCCTCCCTCACTCTTATGAGTTCGACAATAGTAGTCCTATTTCGACAAAACTTCCCAGCATCAGACACGGCTCACGCCCCTGGTTAGATTCAATCAGAGCCCGAGATAGGGCGCCGCGCGGCGTCTCCAGGTCGTCTGGGAAATCTGCCGGGAGTCAACCCCGTCTTCGTGATCGTGATGACAGACCGTTTGCCGGCGTCTCCAGGGAGGACATAGTGATCAACCGTTTTGACTCGACACCGCAGTTCGCCAAGGGCGTGTTCCGACTCAGCGATCTCCTCGCTTGAAGTGGGACCTTTTAAGGCGTGGAAACTACCGCCCACTTTGACAAATGGCGAAGCCAACTCAATCAGCACGGGCAGTCTGGCCACTGCGCGCGCTGTTACGCTGGCATAGCGTTCGCGATACTCCGGCTGCTTCGCAAGCTCCTCCGCTCTCCCGTGTACAATCACGACGCCTTGCAGATCCAGGCCACTGACAACAAAATGCAGAAACTGCGTGCGCTTGAGTAAGGAGTCACACAGAGTCACCCGCATCTCCGGGCGCAATATCTTCCACACCAAACCGGGAAAGCCCGCACCGCTGCCCAAGTCCAGCACAGACGCAACAGGTTCAATCTCCTCAATGGAGAGCAGCGCGTAAGCAGAATCAAGAAAATGCTTTACACAGATCCCTCTCTGATCCGTAATCGCCGTCAAGTTGAAGCGCATGTTCCATTCCCGCAGCCATTCGCCATACAACGCAAGCTGCGCCAGTTGCTCTTCAGAAAAAGGAAACTCAATCCCGGCGCAGATCTCCCGCAACAGTTCCCGCGCGTCAACCATCCGCTCCTCATCCATTGGCCGCACGGCGCCGCGAACGCGCCTCCAGCCAGATCAACAATACGGAAATATCGGCAGGCGAGACTCCTTCGACGCGGGACGCCTGTCCCACATTCATAGGCTTAACCTGCGCAAGTTTTTCTTTAGCCTCGTTAGACAGACCCGAAATTGAAGTAAATTCAATATCCAGGGGTAATCGAAGTTCCTCCAATTTCTTTTGTTTATTGATTTCCTGCGTCTGCCGCGTCACGTACCCCTCATACTTTGTATCGATTTCGACCTGCTGCAAGACTTCGTCAGACGCCCTTTCCACAGCGGGGAACATCTGGTTGAGCAGCTTATAGTCAATCTCGGGACGCCGTAACAACTGCTCAAGAGACACCGCAACAGAAGGCAGCGGAATGCCCCTGTTCGAAAACTCGTCCGCCAACTCGTCCGGTTGAACGCGAACAGACCGCAATCGCCGTTTTTCAGCCACAACACCTTCACGCTTAGCGAGAAAACGTTCATAACGGTCACTCGCCAACAGACCGATGCGATGCCCAAGGTCCATCAATCGTTCATCCGCGTTATCATTGCGCAATAATAAACGATACTCCGCCCTTGAGGTCAACAGTCGATATGGTTCAGACGTTCCCTTCGTAACCAAATCATCAATCATGACGCCGATGTACGCATCCGAGCGGGACAGTATGACCGGCTCCCGGTTCAGCGCATGCATCGCCGCGTTGATTCCGGCAATGATTCCCTGTCCGGCCGCTTCCTCATAGCCCGACGTTCCGTTGATCTGCCCCGCAGTAAAGAGGCCCGACACCATTTTTGTTTCGAGCGTCGGCCACAGCTGAGTCGGTAAAATAGCATCGTATTCAATGGCATACCCAGGTCTTAGCATCTCCACCTGCTGAAGGCCCGGAATGGATCTCAGCATCTGGATCTGAACATCCTCGGGCAAGCTCGTGGACAGACCCTGAACATACCACTCAGCAGTATTTTTGCCTTCCGGTTCCAAAAACACCTGGTGTGCTGGACGATCGCGAAACCGTACGATCTTATCCTCAATACTGGGACAATAACGTGGACCTCTGCCCTCGATATTTCCGGAAAACATCGGCGCTCGATGCAGATTCTCACCAATGATGCTGTGCGTATCCTCCGTCGTATAGGTCAGCCAGCAATCAATTTGTTCTCGCGGCGCTATATCGTCACGGAATGAGAACTGACGGGGCTCGGGATCACCCGGTTGCGCAGCCAAATGATCAAAACAGATCGAGTTGCGGTTCACCCTAGGCGGAGTTCCAGTTTTAAAGCGCGTCAGATTAAACCCGAGATCAAGCAAACTGTCGGTTAGCCCCAGTGAAGGAAGTTGTCCGTTTGGACCGCTCTGGTAGGAAACATCCCCTATGATAATGCGTCCGCGCAAATACGTTCCGGTCGTCAACACGACCGCCCTGGCGAAGTATTCAGCGCCTGTCTGTGTTACGACTCCGGTTACGTTCCCCGCATGCGCCAGGATCCTCTCAACCATGCCCTGGCGCAGCGTCAGATTCGGCTGGTTCTCAATCGTCTCTTTCATCACGCGCCCATACAGCACTTTGTCCGACTGCGCCCGCAGGGCCTGAACAGCCGGTCCTTTCCCCGTATTTAAAAGTCTCATCTGGATGTAGGTCAGATCCGTATTCAGAGCCATCTGTCCGCCCAACGCATCGATTTCGCGCACAACAATCCCCTTTGCAGGACCACCGATGGATGGATTGCAGGGCATGAATGCGATTGTATCCAGATTGATCGTCAACAGGAGCGTCTTGCTGCCGAGTCGCGCAGCCGCCAGCGCAGCCTCGGAGCCGGCATGGCCTGCGCCGATGACAATAACGTCATACTCTCCAGCATGATATGACATAGCAGCCCTCTCCTTCGTTTCATGATCCAAATTTACTTCCCCAAGCAGAATTGGCTAAAAATCTGGTCCAATAGATCCTCCCTCGGCGTCTCGCCAATAATCTCTCCAAGTGTCACCCACGCCTGCCGGAGATCCACAGCCACCAGATCAAGCGTCACACCCATGGCGATTGATTCCAGCACCTGATCCAGACACGCGTTTGCCTGTTCCAACAGCGATAGATGACGGGCGTTCGCGATAAACGTGGCGTCGCGCACTTGCAGTTCTCCGCCAAATACAACGCGCACAATTGCCTGTTCAAGATCTTGGAGCAGTTCAGGCCGGAACACCGAATACGGAACAATCCGCTCCACAGCAACGTGTTGAGAGAGATCCTCCAGCGTGATCCGGGCAGGCAGATCCATCTTGTTTAACACCACGATGGCGGGTAGAGAAGCGACCAACGCAAGCAATTCCTCATCCTGTTTTGCAAGGGACCGACTCGCATCAATCATGATCAGCAACAGATCAGCATCTTTAATGGCCTGACGGCTGCGCATGACGCCGAGCCGTTCGACCACATCCGTCGTATCCCTGATTCCCGCTGTGTCCAGAATCCTGAGTGGAATTCCCGCTATTTGCACGCCCTCCTCCACGACATCCCGCGTTGTTCCCGGAATGTCCGTAACGATGGCGCGCTCTGCTCTGGCCAGTTGGTTCAACAGCGAAGACTTTCCGACGTTCGGTCGCCCAACAATCACAGTTCGAATGCCCGTTTTGAGCACACGCCCATTCGCCGCAGTCACAATCAGATCGCGCAACTCACGAAGCAACTGAGTCGCACCATCTTTGACCAGCAAAGTCGTGGCTTCCTCCACATCATGTTCAGGATAATCGATTGTGACTTCAATGTGGGCCATCAGCTGAATGATGTTCTGACGCAGTTTTTTTATGAGACCCGTCAGACTTCCCTCCACCTGACGCAAGGCGGCGTCTTTGCCCGCGACCGTCTGGGCTCCGATCAACTCCATCACACCCTCAGCCTGGGCCAAATCTATTCGGCCCCCCAAAAAAGCGCGTTTGGTAAATTCTCCAGGTTCCGCCAGTCTGGCGCCAGCCCGCAGCAATTCAAGCAAAATCGCCTGTACAGACTGCGTGCCGCCGTGACACCCTATTTCCACAACATCCTCCGTCGTGTATGACCGCGGCGCCTTCATTACCGTAACCAATACTTCATCAATGTGTTGTCCAGAGTCCATCCGCACGATCCAACCGTGCCATACCGTATGACTGGGCGCCTTAGCCAAAGATCCGCCGCCGCGAAAAATACGCTCGACAATACTTCGTGATTGGGAACCGCTCACTCGAATCACAGAGATGCTGGCTTCTCCTATCGCCGTTGCGACTGCCGCAATTGTATCCGGTTCCTCCATGTCTTCGCCTCCTGCTTTCACCGAAAAACAGCAAAAAGTTGGAGTAGGGGGTGTCCCCTCCAACTTCTGTGTTGCCTCCGTGATTTATCCGGGGAACACTAGGAATTCCTGATACCAGCCGAAACCCTTGGAGTCTTTCGCGGCGCCACAGGAACGATGACAATAGCCCGCTCGGGATCCGTTCCACGACTCTCCGTCCGTACATCCGCCCGACCCTGCAGCGCCATGTGAACCACCTTCCGTTCCGGGGCGGCCATAGGCTGCAAACGGACTTCCTTGCCAAGAACAAGTGCGCGCTCAGCCATCTTTTTCGCCGTAAAAACCAATGCCTGCCTACGTCGTTCCCTGTACCCTTCTGCGTCAACAATGAAGCGCACATGTTTATCCACATATTTATTGCCGATCACATTCACCAGATACTGAATCGCATCCAGAGTCTGACCGTGCTTCCCAATCAGTATACCCACCCGGTCGCCTGTCAGATCAAATACAACCTCATCTTTTTGGATTCTTTTACCCACTTTAATCGCCAAGCGCATCGATACCAACATTTCACGCAAAAACCGCTCGGCATCACCGACCGGATCTTCGATCACTATCACGTCAACCTCGGCATCCCGAGCGCCCAATCCCCAAAACCCCCTGGATGGAGCAACTCTAACCACAACCTCGGCGCGATCACGAGTGACTTTTACCTGACGCAACGCCTCTGCAACTGCCAGTTCCACCGTCTTGGCAGATACAGACACTTTCCTCATCGGCCGTCAACTCCTAACTGGTGCTCTTCACCTTTATAAAGTACATCTGCGCTATGGTGAACAAGTTGCTGAACACCCAATACAGCGACAACGCCGCAAATGCTTTCATTGCAAAGAAAAAAATCATAATCGGAAATACATACTGCAGGATGCGCTGCTGGCTGGGGTCCATTTGCACCATGGTGAGTTTCTGCTGAAAGTAGCTTGTGACGCCAGCCAACACGGGGAGAATGAACGTATGATCCGGCACTCCGAGTGGCAACACACCTAAAAACTTGGAATACAGCATGGCATGGTCGGTATAAATAGCCCGATACAGCAAGGTCAAAACCACAAACTGAACAATCATGGGCATACAACCTGCCAAGGGATTGATACCCTCCGATCGGTACAGGGCCATCGTTTCTTCCTGATACTTTTTCGGTTCCTTGCCATACTTCTCCTTTAGTTCCTGCAAACGCGGACGCAAAAGCTGCATCTTTTTTGAATTTCTCAAACTGGTGAGCATCAGCGGCATCGTCAGCAATCGAATGATCACCGTGACGATGATCAGGGCGATCCCATAGTCTCCTCCAACATAATGCGCTACCAGATTGATAAAATCACTGAAAAGATTCACAGCCTGGTCCCAAATGGGCGGGCTGGCGGCCACCGCCGCTTTTCCTGTCGCCGCAAACGCTTCGCCTGTAAATGATAGAAACCACAGAACCAGTACACTCTCTATAGCCAGCCTTGACATTCGCGACCGCAAATGCACCCAACCTCCCGAATCTCTAAGGCACCGGATCGTAACCACCCGGATGCCATGGACCGCACCGTACGATCCTCCTGACGGAGAGAACCCCTCCACGCAAGACTCCATGCTTTGTAAGCGCCTCAACACAATAAGTCGAACAGGTAGGATAAAATCTGCACGAAGGAGGAGTTAACGGCGATATGAAAACTTGGTACAGTTTTATCAATGCCACCAGGAGTGTCCTCATCGTTCACCATTCCGTTCTTCCGTTACATGATTAATTACCTTGCCCTTGATCAACAATCGAACCAGTTGATTCTCAGATTCTGCATACGCAACAACCGCAGCGTCCTTGCGGGCGATGAAGACCAAATCATAGCCATTGGAGAACCGCCACAACTGTTTGCGCACAATCTCCCGCATGCGGCGTTTCACTCGATTGCGCACCACTGCGTTTCCGACCTTCTTGCTGACAGAAAAACCGACTCTGCTTGGACGGCTGCTGTCCTTCCTAATAACATAAAGCACGTACAGTCTATTCGCAACTGAATTTCCTTTGGCAAAGATAAATCGGAAGTCACCATTTCGCTGCAAACGATGGCCCTTCACAGTGCGCTTTCCCAGCTGCATTGTTCGAGTTGAAACCTGCCCGTCTCGATTGTACAAAACGAACAGCCTCCCAAGTCACTGCATTTATCGCCAAAAGCTAAAAAAAGACCACCGATTCAGTGGCCTTATGCAGAAAGTACTTTTCTTCCCTTGCGACGGCGAGCCGCCAAAACGCGACGACCATTTTTTGTCGACATTCGCTGGCGAAATCCATGCACTTTTTTCCGCCTTCTCACGTTGGGGTTAAATGTAGGTTTCACTGATTCAACACCTCCCTGAAGCACACGACCGATAAAACACCCACATATTATAGTCAACCTGCTTGCCCCGTGTCAACAGGTGATCCAATTAATACCAATTGCGATTTTCTCCGGAATGTTCCCAGCCATGCCTGGATCGTGCACCGCGCCGCTGCTCAGACATGGCTGCGCCAAACTCGCCTCGGCGCGGTGCACGATCCAGGCATGGCGAGATTTTCGTGCTGCTGCGCAAGCGCAGAAAATTTGTTGCGCATGAGCAGCAAGAGGGCTATTCACATGCACTTATCCACATGTGGATAAGTGCATGT
>JAKADD010000400.1 GCA_021820825.1 Bacillota bacterium | reverse complement strand
AAGGCTTTCAGTCCATGCTGGTCTGGGTATTGGCGCAAAACCCCTCCCGGTATTTCTATGAGAGGCTCGGCGGAACGTACGTCCGCTCAAAGCAGGCGGAGATCGGTTCGCAATCCTTGCCGGAACTGGCGTATGGATGGCGCGATGAGAACTTCACCCGCATCCTTGCAAAAGAGCAATCAACATCGTAAGTCGCTGCGACGAGGTTCATCCGTCGCAGTGACCCAACGCGTCGAACCATCACAAACTATGGATTACCGATTGTGCCCGCTCTCTTCCATGTCGCCGGTCGAGACGCCTGGTTGGCGGAAGTGGCGGCATTGCCGCTCGTCGCGCTCTACTGGTAGCTCATTCTGTGGACTAAACAAAAATACCGTACGTAACGGACTCCAGACGATCCGCCGATTAAGACGTCGATTCGCGGACCTCGCGACGGACTCGTGGAAAACATCGTTGACAATGTGTCACTCATCCGCAAGCGACTGCCAACGTCACATTAGTGTTGTGAGTATTTTTTTATCGGGCGCCGTTCTCACACCCGTATCTCTCTTCTCTATATGCAAGATGTCGTCCGCCCCTCGCTGGTTGATGCGATTCGGAAGTGTCTTGATCCATTCCTGCCACTCAGACCGATCTTCGTGCGTACAGGATCAGTTCCGCCGTTCCCAGGCGGCTCTGGCTAGACGGCGCACCACTTTCCCAGACGGTCCGAGCGGCAATTCCGGCACAACTTCGATACGGTAGGGCCGCTTATAGTCGGCGAGCTGATCGCGACACAACTTTTCCAATGCTTCGATTGGCGCCGGCCGATCTTCCCGCGCCGTAACCAACGCCACGACGCGCTCTCCACGGCGCGAGTCTGGCACACCAAACACCGCCGCGAGAGCCACGTCCGCATGGCGCAACAGCACATCTTCCACCTCTGTCGGGTAGACTTTCTCCCCAGCCACAACGATCCTGTCCTGCTTGCGATCCACCAAAAACAGCAATCCTTCGTCACTCAGATAGCCCAGATCCCCCACGGTCAGAAATCCATCCGCAGTAAAGTTGTCATTGTTGGCGTCTGGATTCCGCCAGTATTCCGTCATGACAGACATTCCGCGCACGTAGACCTCACCCACCGTTCCGGGAGCCACAGGCATTCCTGTTTCGTCCAGAATTTTCAGGTCAAGCCCGATCGTGGGATAGCCCACTGACCCCACAGGGCCATCGGTCGAGTGGCGTAAAATGGTGGCCGCCCCGTATTCGGTTGACCCATAAACATCATAGAACCTGGCCCGCGGAAATCCCCGCATGAGTCGATCCCGCAGCGTGCTGTCAAGCGGGGCCGACGAAGTCATAATCACTTCCAGACCGTCGGCCCGCACCTTTCCGGACTCTATCGCGTCCGCCAAGAAAGTCAGCAGACTCGGAACAAACATGCCGTAATTGACCTTGTGCCGGTTCACCTGTTCAATGACGTGGCGCGGGTGAAACGCGCGATGAGGGTATATGACGCAAGTGGCGCCAATGGCCACAGAGAGCGTGACAAACCACATCGAATTCACATGAAACATCGGCAGTATGGCAAATCCCACCTGGTCCGCAGAAATGCCCAGTTCACTCACCAGAGACAGAGCGATCATGAGATTGCCAAGATGGTTTCGGACGGCTCCCTTGGGGCGTCCTGTCGTTCCCGATGTGTATACAAGCACCCATGGATCGCTTTCCTGAACCGCGTAAAAATCCGGTTCTGCGGTTCTGGACCCGGCTGTCAGTACGGTGAAGCTGCCTTCTGATCCCGTGTAATACACCGGGGCAAGCTCCTGTGCGATTGGACTCATTACAGGCTGAAATTCCGGGTCCGCTACAATCAGCGACACGTCCGCATCACGCAGTGCAAATTCGATCTCGGACGGCGTCCACCGCAAATTGATAGGAACACCCACCACTCCCGCTTTCGCGACGCCAAAATAGAGTTCAGCCATCTCAAGTCCATTCGGCAACAGCAATGCCACGCGCTCGCCAGGCTGGACGCCATTTTCATACAGCGTCCAAGCAATCTGATTGGCCCGCACGTCCAGTTCCTGAAACGTCAACTCCTGATCCCCAAAAATAAGCGCTTTCTTCGCACCCATTCGGCGTGCGGCGCCTGTCAGCGCAGCTCCAACTGTTAGCACATCCATCGCCTCTCAATGAACCCTATTATAAGGAGTTCATCATTGCGACACAATGCCTGCTTAAAAGGACGTCCAAAAAGGGAAATCAGCGGTAGAGTTCACTGCCAGTCGCGACAAACTCTTCGGCCTTATCCCGCATCCCTTTTTCAAACTCAAATTCGCGAATGTCCTGTGAAATCCGCATGCTGCAAAATTTCGGTCCGCACATGGAGCAGAAATGCGCTGTCTTCGCCGGTTCCGCCGGGAGCGTCTCATCGTGGAAGGCAAGCGCGCGCTCGGGATCCAGCGAGAGCTGAAACTGGTCGCGCCAGCGAAACTCAAAGCGCGCCTTGGACAATGCATCGTCGCGTTCCTGCGCACCAGGGTGACCTTTGGCGAGATCGGCCGCATGAGCCGCAATTTTATACGTGACGACGCCCTCGCGCACATCATCCCTGTTGGGCAGACCCAGGTGTTCCTTCGGTGTCACATAACAGAGCATGGCCGTTCCGAACCAGCCAATCATGGCGGCGCCGATCGCCGAGGTGATGTGGTCATAGCCAGGCGCAATGTCCGTGGTCAGCGGCCCCAGTGTATAAAACGGAGCTTCCTTGCACACTTCCAACTGGCGGTCCATATTTTCCTTGATCTTGTGCATGGGAACGTGGCCCGGACCTT
>JAKADD010000399.1 GCA_021820825.1 Bacillota bacterium | reverse complement strand
CTCGGGTTGCTTGTATTTCCCGCCCTGAATGCTCCGTGGACGTCCGTATTTGTGACGGGCGCGAATCTGCTGCTCGTGCTGGGGCGTCTTGCGGGTCTGTACGGGCAGGGTCGGGGTTCCTTCATGGGGATTATGCAACTGAACGGGTTGGGGTTATTTATCACATGCATCACCCTGTTGGTGGGGTTCACTGCAACACTGTATTCCACACACTACATGAAGACGGCGGAATTTCGCCATCCGGCGGACAAAGGTCGGACGCGCACCTACTTTGTGCTTATCCTCGTCTTTTATTTCACTCTGGTGGGCGTGCCCCTGATGGAAAACGTCGTACTGACGTGGGCGTTTATCGAGGCCACTGCGCTGTCGTCCGTGCTGCTTGTCGACTTCCATCGCACCAAACGGACGATCGAGGCGTCATGGAAATATCTCATTGTCATGGAGTTCGGCGGGCTCTGCGCACTGTTCGGCACGCTGTTTCTGCTGTTTGCGCAACCGCACTATGCAATCGCGACCACCTGGACAGAGTTGCAGCAGATTGCTCCCCACATATCCCATAAAGCTCTTCAACTGGCCTTTGTGCTCGGGCTTGTGGGCTATGGCGCCAAGACAGGGCTGACTCCGTTTCACTTCTGGCTGCCCGATGCGCACAGCCAGGCGCCGTCTCCCATCAGCGGCATGCTGAGCGGCATCAAGCTGAACTGCGCGTTCTACGGGGTTCTCCGCTTCCTGTCTGTCGCAGATGCGGGCGGGATATACTGGTTTGCCCATGCCGCTTTGCTCATTCTGGGTGTGGCGACAGTGCTTGTGGCTGTGCTCATGATGATTGCCCAACAAGACTACAAGCGACTCTTCGCCTACTCCAGCGCGGAAAATATGGGCATGATCGCAATCGGGTTTTCCTTGGGTCCGGTTGGCGCACTCGGCGGGTTTTTGCAGATGATCAACCACTCTCTGATCAAGTCGATGCTCTTTTTTCAGTCCGGTGAACTCCTGCACGCAACAGGAACAACGGAGATGAAAGGGCTGCGGGGCGTCGCGCGCGTCTGGCCGTGGGCGGGCGGAACGCTGATGCTCGCCATGCTTGCCATTGCCGGGGCGCCTCCGTTTGGTCTGTTTATCAGTGAGTTGATCATCGTATATGCGCTGTTTCATTCTGCCGTGCCGGTGCTTGGTGTGCTGGTGCTCCTGCTGCTGATCATTCTCTTTGCCAGTTTTGTACGGTATGCAATCCAGATCGGGTATGGCGAGAGTTCCGATCACCTGGATCGATTTCGCGAGCAGTATGGCAGGTCTTGGACGTCGGCGGTTCCATTTGGCGTTCACATCGCACTGGTGCTGGCCTTTGGCATGCTGTTGCCGTTTGGGATCGCTGCGCTGCGGTCGCTCTCGCTGTTGTAGTGGACGGACTGATGGGAGGTGGAGAAGGTGGACTGGATGATGCAACCGCGACTTGCGGAGACTCTTCCATGGCAGGGATGGAGCATGCATGCGCGCCGCGACGACGCGCAGGATATGATCGCGCTTGTCGCGCAGGCGCTCGCAGGCGCCGATACGGAACTGCTGTACTATGGCTTTGCGCCGGGTGATGACAGTGATGACAAGGAAGACGCCAGTGCTGAACGCGCGCGGGAACTGGTTGCTGTCACCTGCGATCGCTCGCTGAAGGAGGTAGTCTGGCACTTCGGTAGCTGTCAGGCTGGACATTCTGAATTCCCCTCTCTTGCGTCACAGTATCCTGGCGCGTTGTGGATTGAACGGGAGATGTGGGAAAGGACCGGATGTACTCCGGTTGGGCACCCTGATCTGCGGCCGATCATGCACCCTGAAAAGCATCTTCCTGATCCTGTTGCGCGCGGAGCAGGAACGTTTCACCTGCCTCTCGGCCCTGTGCGGGCGGATGTCACCGAGTCTGGATATTTTCTTTTTGACACGATTGGCGAACAAATCATGCATATGCAACCGCAACTCTTCTACAAGCACCGCGATATAGAAAAGCTTGCGCAGGGAATGAGCGCCGAAGATACGCTGCTTCTGGCGGAACGGATATCCGGCACGTCGACGGTGGCGCATGCAACCGCTTTTTGCCGGGCTGCCGAGCAGGCGCTTGGTTACCGCCCGTCGCTGCAAAACGAGCGGGAGCGGATGCTGTTTGGCGAAATGGAGCGTCTGTACAACCATGTTCACGACTTTTCCCAACTCGCTTCTGCGACGGGAATGACGGTGGCGCAAGCGCAGCTTGCGCGCGCCAAAGAAGAACTGCTGCGCTTGAACGCGGAGGTAAGCGGTTCGCGGTATCTGCGCGGAACTGTTCGCCTGGGTCGGCCGGCGTCTGTCGACTGGGAGGCAGGGGCGGCGCGGTTGCGCGCGGAACTTCCAGTCATCGCCAGGCGGGTGCGCCACTTCCTTGAGTTGTTGCTGCACACGCCGACGTTTATCGATCGGCTTCGTCCAACCGGCATCGTTGAACTGGAGTGGGCCAGGGTCTACGGTACAGTCGGTCCCGTTGCAAGGGCCTGCGGTCTGTCCGTGGATACACGCTCGGATTGTCTGCGCCATCTCTATGAATCGGCTGGCCATGCCTGCATGACAGCGGAGGACGCGTTTGGCGACGCCTTGTCCCGCTTTCGGGTGCGAGTGCGCGAATGGGATGTTGCTTTGGACATCGTGATGAAACTCCTGCCCTCGCTCGGCGTGTCGACACTTGTGGAAACAGAATTGTCGCTGGCTGCAGGCAGGGGAATCGGGGTGGCTGAATCTCCGCGCGGACGAGTCTGCCATGTGCTCTTTTGTGAAAACGGCAATGTGGTTGCGTGGGGAAT
>JAKADD010000398.1 GCA_021820825.1 Bacillota bacterium | reverse complement strand
CCGCGCAACTGGTACAATTGCGACAGACCCATACGGTCAGCGTTGAACACGATCAGCGTATTGACGTTGGGGATGTCCAGCCCTGTCTCGATGATGGTTGTCGACACCAGTACGTCCGTTTCCCCTTGCAAAAAATCGATCATGACGCGTTCCAGTTCATTTTCCGGCATCTGTCCATGGCCAACCGCCACACGCGCTTCAGGAACCAGACGGGCAACCCGGTCCGCGATCGACTGAATTCCCTGCACCTGATTGAACAGAACATAGACCTGTCCGCCCCGGCCAATCTCCCGCTCAATCGCCTCGCGCAACAAAGCATCGTTATATTCTACCACATACGTCTGAACGGGGAAACGATTCTCCGGAGGAGTTTCTATAACCGACAAATCCCGCACTCCGACCATGGACATATGAAGTGTGCGCGGGATGGGAGTCGCAGTGAGAGTCAGGCAGTCAACGTTGCTTCGCAACTGCTTCAGCTTCTCCTTGTGAGATACCCCAAAACGCTGTTCCTCATCGACGACAAGCAGACCCAGATCCTTGAACTGGATATTCTTCTGCAGAATACGATGTGTGCCAATGATGATGTCGACAATACCCTTGCGAACACCGTCCAGAACCTTGGTTGACTCGCCTTTCGAGCGAAAGCGGCTCAACACCTCAACGGTCACGGGAAATCCGGCGAAGCGTTCCCGAAATGTCTCATAATGCTGCTGCGCCAGAATCGTCGTCGGAACGAGTATGGCAACCTGCTTGCCGTCAAATACCGCCTTGGAAGCCGCGCGAATCGCAACCTCTGTCTTCCCGTACCCCACATCGCCGCACAGCAGCCTGTCCATGGGGCGACCTTTTTCCATGTCTTTTTTGATGTCTGAAATCGCCCGCAACTGATCCGGGGTCTCTTCGTAAGGAAACATGGCCTCAAAATCGTGCTGCCATTCCGTGTCGGCCTTGAAGGCATGACCAAGCGTGGTCTCCCTCTGCGCGTACAGTTTGATCAGTTCCTGCGCGATATCTTTTACCGATTTTTGCACCTTGCTCTTCGTACGCGCCCAATCTGAGCCCCCCAGATGATGTACACGCGGCTCTTTTTCCTCACTGCCAAGATACTTTTGAATCAGGTTGATCTGATCCACAGGAACGTACAGCTTATCGTTTCCTGCATAATGAAGATGCAGATAGTCCCGGTGGTTGCCATCGATCGAAAGTGTTTCGATGCCCATATACTTGCCGATGCCGTGGCTGACATGCACGACAAAATCGCCGCTGTGGAGATCCTGGTAACTCTTGATGCGCGCCGCTTCCGACGCATCGGAACGGATTTTGCGCGCGCGCCGTCTATTGACGAAAACTTCATTTTCTGTGATCACTACCAGATGGGCGCCGGGCAGCTCAAACCCGTTCGCAAGCCCGCCGACAATCAGGATCGGTATGGTTCCCCCGTGCTCAAAGCGCGGCCGTCGTTCCGCCGCAACGGAAAAGTCCTCAAGCACGCGCTGCATCCGTTCTGCGCGTTCTTCACTTGCCGCGACAAACAGCACCTGCTGATTCGTTTTTTTGAAACGGGTCAACTCGGTTTTCAAAATCGGCAACTGACCATGAAACTGCTGCAGGGAGCGCATCGCAAAATTTACAACCGGGATCTCTGGAAGGCCCTGGATGTGGCGCGGAAACAGGCTTGCAAACAGTTGCCTGCGCCCGGACCCCGAAAATATCCGCTCCAGATCCAGCTCTTCAACAAGCCCTGGCAGGATTTCTCCGTGTTCCAGAGCCGCTGTCGTCCACTCGGCTTCCTCCCGAACCACACGTTCCATGGTTTCCCGCAAACGCGTCGGTTCGTCATAGACAATCAGCGTCTGAGCAGATAAATAATCAGCCAGTGTACATTTCGCGGAGTGGAACAATGACGCATAGCGGAGCAAACCGGGAAACTGGACGGCGTCGCGCATGCGCTCAATATCACGCCCGATGTGCCGCTGTAAATTTTCAGAAATTCCGTGCGCCTGCACCTGTTGCAGGTGCCTGTCGAGACCTGCCTGCAATTGATCGGCGACCGCCGCCATCTGCGCTGCGGACGAAATCAGTTCCCGCGCCGGCCAGATCGACGCGCTCCCAATCTGATCAAACGAACGTTGCGTCTCCGCATCAAAAAAGCGGATCGAATCGACCTCGTCGTCAAACAGTTCAACACGAATCGGCAATCCGAAGAGTGGATACACATCGATCAGCCCGCCGCGAATGCTGAACTGACCTCTTGTTTCCACAATATCGCAGCGCTCATAGCCCATCGCCACAAGGCGCTGAGCCATCTCCGTCAGCCTGATTACGTCGCCGCCGCCAATCTGCAACACCGCGCCAGTCAACTCAGCGGGCGGAACCAGTGACTGCCGGAACCCGCGGATTGTCGTCACCACAATCCGTGCTTCTCCCTTAACAAGCGCGGACAGTGTTTGCAGACGAAGCCCGGCGAGTTCTGGACTGTAGGCAACCAGATCGCTGTGGGAGAGTTCTCGTTCAGGAAACAGAAGCGCGGCGTCTTCCCCCAGCAAACCACTCAGTTCAGACACCACCGCTTCAGCAATTTGCATGGAATGGGTCGCAATTAACAGGGGATTGCCGCAACAACCCAGAGCGGCGTATAGCAAATGCCTGGCAGAACCGGACAGACCGGCCGCCACCTGTTGCACGGATCCTCTTGCATACCCGCGCGTTAAAGATGCCACATCGTCCGTCTTCATAAAATACTCAACGAGTTCCCGCAAGCCCATCCCCCCAGATACACTCAGGCGCTGCCCGCCGCAACGCAAAACAGCCAGCCGCAAAAGGCCTTT
>JAKADD010000397.1 GCA_021820825.1 Bacillota bacterium | reverse complement strand
ATAGAAGGCATTTTTCTCCTCTGTGCATTGCTGGTGTCAATAACGGCGCGATATCGCTCTCTCCCGGACACTTTCTGGATCGGCGTCGTATCGCTGGACGTGCTTCTCGTTACCGCAATGATCGTTCTTGAACAACCCGGCGCCGCCTCTGCCTGGCCACTCTACCTCTGGTGTGTCATCGAAGCCTCACTGGCGCTGCGCAGCAAGGCAGGCCTCGCAGTAACCATCGCCGTCGACCTGCTGTCGCTGCTGTTTATTGTACCATTTCGAGGACATGAAGAGATGCTTGCCCAGCTGCTGGCATACTTTTTGACCTTCAACATGGCGGCGCTTCCGATTGTCTTTTCTGTATATTGGGAGCAACGCAATCGTCGGGAACTCGACCGTCAGATTGGAGAATCCTCCCGACATCTTACGAAAGTGGAGGAACTTGAACATATCAATCGACAGATGACCGACTATACGATGGATGTGCAAAACAGGGCCGTGATCGACCAACTGACCGGCCTCTATAATCAGACATATTTTCACCACAGGTTGTTGATTGAGGTGGAGAAAGCTCGCCAGAACCATGAAATTATCAGTCTTATTTTGTGCGACATTGACCACTTCAAGTATTTTAACGACCAGTTTGGACATTACCTTGGCGACGATGTCCTGAGAGCCGTCGCCAAGGTAATGCTCGACATGGCCACAGATCCGTCCGTCATCATCGCGCGTTTAGGCGGCGAAGAGTTTGTCCTTGCCCTGCCAAACGCCGATACGACCGCTGCCTGTCAGTTTGCAGAAGAACTGCGACGCAAGATTTCGGACACTGTCGTGAGCGGTCCGCTCGGAGCCCTGCATGTCACCGTCAGCGCTGGCGTCGCCACATTTCCGGGAACGGCGCAGGATGCTCTTGAACTGGTGAAATTAGCTGACAAGGCGATGTATTCTGCCAAAGAAAACGGTCGCAATCGCATCTGCTGCGACCCGACCCCCACCGCATTTTCCGTACAATTGCAAGACGCCTGAGAGTATGTGCTGACAGCTGACGCGCATCAGTCCGGCGCACAGATGATCACGCCTTCTGGGGTAACGAGCCGATCCACCCTGCGGTCAAATGACTCGGTGGGGAATCGATCAATGATCTGAAAATTGTATCCTATGCCCACAGTCAAAGCATCCGGGCGAATGAGCGCCAGATAGCGATCATAATAGCCGCCCCCATACCCAAGCCTGTCTCCGCGTTCTGTGAAGGCGAGTCCGGGCACAACAATCAGGTCAAACAACTCCGGCGCCAGAGGGTTTTCCGCTGTTTCGCGTGGTTCGCGCATTCCCCACTCTCCCACCGTCACTTCCAGGAGATTATACAGCGGCAAGGCGCGCATGGTTTTTCCAGCGCGGCGTGCTTGCGGCGCCGCCACAAGTTTGCCTGCCTGAAAGGCTGTTTCAATGATTGCATCCGTCTCCGGTTCTCCCCGAAAAGCAAGATAAATCAACATAGATCCAGCTTCCTGAAAGAACTGCTGAGCGCAAAAAACCTCCGCCAGCCGCCGATCATAGGAACGTCTATAAAATGGCGTCAGAGAGGTGCGCTGCGCCATCATTGCTCTACGCAATGATGGTTTGTCATGGAAAGGCGGCAAGCTGTTCTGATCGTTTTCCATTTTCACCAACAGCCTCCTTCTGAAAAGTATGCGCGTATGGAACACCCTCTACAAATCTGCTGCAGAAAATAACAGTCCAGCAAGCAATACTGCGCAAGCGCTGGCAACAGCTATCCACACGCCTGTATGCGATTGCTGCCCCAGTCTGTCAACCATGGCGTAGGTAGCGGCCAGCACAGCAGCGCCGACTGTCGCCCGGAGCACAAACACGCGGCCTGTGCGTGCGCGCATGACTCTTGGCCCTATCCAGGCAGCGCCGGATAGACCAATGGCAAATTGGAGAAATTCAAGCGTGTCTATTCCCAATTGACGGCTCGCCGCGGCAAACGCCAGTACGATCCACCACAATTTGCCGCTGACATAAAGGCCTGCTCTTGCCTGAGTGCGCCCGGATATGGATTCCCGGGATCGTACTGTGACAAGAAAAAGCAGTGTTCCGACAATCCAGCCCGCCAGTACATCGATTGGCCAATGCACACCAAGATAGAGTCGGCTCAGACCAATACCCACAGGCACTGCGACCAGTGTGAGCGCCCGGAGTCCAAAGCGCGGCCACAGCTTGTCTGCAAGCCACAGGTAACAGGACGCGGCAACCTCTGCGTGCCCACTGGGGAACGCCGAACCCGCCGCCGACTCGCGATACAGCGCCCGTATCGGCAACACCTGGAAGGGTCTCTGCGACGAAACAACCAATTTCAGGAAATCAGCGCTGACCATCCCCAACAGCGTCAGCACGGCAAGTTCAGTCGCGGTTTCACTACCTCCGACAATCAGCACCACGCAGACAATGTATATGTATGTATCATAATTCCCAAGCCACGAGAGCGCCACTGCGACACGATCGACGCCAGGGCTCGCCGCCGTCTGCAACAGCAGCAGCAGATGCGCCTGCCATGCCCATAAACTGACCACC
This sequence comes from Bacillota bacterium, assembly GCA_021820825.1. The sequence goes on along the minus strand of JAKADD010000397.1, from coordinate 272 downwards.
GCGCCCCCCTCTTCCAGCGCTGCCCATCCACTCCGGAACGCTTGTGATAGAAGTACGCGAAACCTGGACAAAATAGACTTAACCGCAGGGATAGACTTTCATGTCTGAGTTTTGCGAAGCAAAATCTCACCGCTTGCGCGCCACCAACAACCGAGAAGAAAAATACGCCTGCGGCGATTTTTCGGGATGAATGACTCGCCCTGCCGGGAACGCAACCTGTGCCGAGGCGAGTTCGGCGCAGCCGTGTCTGAGCAGCGGCACAGGTTGCGTTC
>JAKADD010000396.1 GCA_021820825.1 Bacillota bacterium | reverse complement strand
TATCGCCTGCTCGCCAGTCGCGAAGGCGTGTTTGCGGAACCCGCCTCCGCCGCTTCCGTGGCGGGCGTCATCAAACGCGCCGAGACAGGCCTGCTTGACCGCGCCAGTTCGGTTGTCTGCGTTCTCACAGGGCACGGACTGAAGGATCCGGATGCGGCCATTCGCTCCAGTTCAGCAAAACCGGCAACCGTTGAGGCGAACATGAGTGACGTGTGGCAGGCCGTCATGGAGGCGACAACATGAAAATCAGCGTCTATTTGCCTGCGACAAGCGCCAATTTGGGGCCCGGATTTGACTGCATGGGCATCGCGCTCGATCTCTGGAACGAAATCCACGCGGAACCTGCAGAGCGCACGGAGGTGTTGATCAAGGGGTATGGAGAGAATACGCTCCCCCGCGATGAGAGCAATCTTGTCCTGCAGTCCATTCGCTTGGTGTATGACCGCTTTGGCTTCACGATGCCGCCTGTGCGTATCGCGATGACCAATCGCATTCCGATTGCCTCCGGTCTGGGCTCCAGCGCGGCGGCCCTCGTCGGGGGACTGCTCATCGCGAACAACCTGCTGAACTCTCCGCTGACCCGCGCCGAGGTGTTGCGTTTTGCCGTAGAACAGGAGGGTCACCCCGACAATGTCGCCCCCGCGTTTCTGGGCGGCGCGGTGCTCGCCTATCTGCACCCCGATCAGGTCACGAATGTGACGCTGCCGCTGCGCGACAATCTGCAATTCGTCGCGGTCACGCCCGACTTTCCCCTGCTCACTGAGCAGGCGCGCGCCATCCTGCCGCCAGTCGTTTCACGCAGCGACGCCGTCTTCAATGTCGCGCACGCCAGCTTTTTGACCGCCGCGCTGACGACGGGCAATCTCGTACTGCTGCGGCGCGCCCTGGCGGACAGAATGCACCAGGACGCGCGCAAATCGCTCATTCCCGGTTTCACGGATGTCGCGCAAGCCGCTTTGCAGGCAGGCGCCCTCGGTACAGTCCTGAGCGGCGCCGGTCCAACGGTGCTCGCCATCGTCGAAGGCGGACCGCTCGCAGGCGCCGTGGCGACCGGCATGGTCAAAGCGTTTCAAGCGGCAGGCTGCTCTTCCGAGGCGCGGATTCTGGCGCCGGCAGGCGTGGGAGCGTACACGCATGTGTTCATGCGCGAGGCGTTGCAGACATAAACGTCGCCAGCGAGAATGGGAGGAATTGCAGACATGCAGGCGCAAACTGGACTGATCGACAAACAAATCGCGTTTATCGGCTCCGGTTCGATAGCGGAAGCCCTGATCCGGGGTCTGTGTCAGACAGGCATCGCGAGCCCCCAACAGATCGCCGTCACAAACCGCAAGTCACGCGATCGACTGGACTGGATCAAAGAAACTTACGGGGTGCGCATCTATCCGGACATGAGAGAAACTGTATGGTCCGCCGACGTCATCATACTGTGCGTCAAACCCAAGGACGTGCATCAGGCGCTGGCGATTGTGGCGAAACATGCGGCGCGCGACGCCCTGTATCTGTCCGTTGTCGCAGGGTGCGCCATCGCGGACATTGCGGACACCATCGCGGAAGAGCGCCCAGAGGGCAGGAACGGCGCTTTGCCGCGCGTGGTCCGGACAATGCCGAACACTTCCTGCGCCGTGCTCGAATCCGTGTCCGCCTACGCGCTCAGCGATACGTGCACACTGACCGATCGGCGCTTGATCGAAGAGATCCTTGGCGCCGTGGGATCAACCTATCCCGTTGCAGAACACCTGCTAAACGCCGTCACTGGATTGTCTGGAAGCGGCCCCGCATACGTGTACTATCTCGTGGAAGCCATGACCCGCGCCGGCGTGGATGCGGGACTTGACGAACAGACCGCATCGTCGATGGTGGCCCAGACTTTGTATGGGGCGGCCCGCATGTTACAGTCTTCCGGACAGTCGCCCGCGCTTTTGCGCGAACGCGTGACTTCGCCGGGCGGAACGACATCCGCCGGCATCAGCGCGCTCGATCAGCACGGGTTCTCCGGCGCTGTGCTGCAGGCGGTGCGCAGCGCCACAGTGCGCGCCGAGGAGTTGGGACGGGAACTTGCAAAACAAACGCATTGACGGCTCCCCAGTCTCAGACTGCGGGATTCCTGCAACTGCAGGGAACAGAGTGCAACCGTTGCGTCGCAAAGTGCGGACACAAGGGAACTGCGCTGCCTGCTGCCAGGCGCTGTCGACGCGCTGTCGACGCGCTGTCGACGCGCTTTATACTCCGCTTTCGGGCGCACGGTCCAAAAGCAGCTCCGCGAGTTCCGAAAAGGACAGCACGATCGCATCGGGAAACGCGTCGCTTGCAGCGTCCAGCGGTTCAGACGGCATGTTCCTGCGCAGGTAACGATGCTCCTTTTCATACTGCGCAAGGAGCCAGCCCTCCCGCAGCGCGACAAGCGGCCGTACTCTTGGCGCGTACCCCGCAAGACCGGCAAAATCCATGGTGACCTGCTGTGGTCGCGCAACCATCACAGCCAGAATCCCCGCGCGTTTTGCTACGGTCACATCCTGTGTCAGAAGATCCCCCACGTGCATCCTCACACCAGAACGCAGCGCCTCGTGCGCAAACACCTGCGGATCCGGCTTGGCAACACCCAGCACATCAGGACCCAGAAACGCGTCAAAATAGTGCGTCACCGACATCCGATCAAACAACGCTTTCTGATACCTGACATGGCCATTGCTGATAATGCCGATCTGGTACCCGCTGCTTCGCAGTGCTGTCAGCGCCTGCGGAACGTCTTCGTAAAATGTCTCCCGGCTGATGCGTTCTCCAAGTTCGTCGCGCATCAGATCTTCCAGTCGCTGCGTCCAGTCCACCCCCTGTT
>JAKADD010000395.1 GCA_021820825.1 Bacillota bacterium | reverse complement strand
AGCGGACGTTCGCAATTTGATCCGAATCAGCAGCGTGCAGCCGCGCTACAATCTCCTGTTTCGAATGATCGAGGAAGAACTGGTTCCTGCCTGTCTGGACGAAGGTGTGGGCATTATTTCGTACAATCCGCTCGCAGGCGGCATGCTGACGGGAAGGTACCAGTCTGGTCAAGCGGTCGAAGCAGGATCGCGTTTCGCACTTGGCGGCGTCTCCGGGGCCGGCGCCCTTTATCAGCAACGGTATTGGCAGCAGGCGACATTCGAAGCTGTGGAACAGTATCGTCGCTGGTGCCAGGAGCGCGATTTGCAGGCGACCACGACGGCCGTCAAATGGGTAACCCAGCAACCCGGCATAACGTCGGCGATCATCGGGGCGAGCCAGCCTGAGCAGTTGGCGGAAAGCCTTGCCGCACCCGCAGCGCGATCACTCACTCAGGAGGAACTGGACGAATTGAGTCAACTCTGGTTTTCCCTGCCCCGCCGTCAGGAAAACCGCTAAATCCCGCCTCTCGGTTCCCCTGTCGATAAATGCCGCCGCCCTTTTCCATTCTGGAAGGGGCGGCTTTTTATCGGATGCAAACGGTTGCTTCATGTTCACAGCACCTTTCGCTCAGCTCGCGTCAAGCGCTCCCGAAGCTCGTCACAAAGGAGAATACGCCGCCCAGGACCTCCACCAGTTGCCGATACTGCGGCGCGTGAGATTCGTCGCCCACGACGAGGATGCGCTGGCCTGACAGCGTGGGCTTGATCGCTGTCACGATCTCCGCTTTTGAGAGTACCCATACAGTGCTTGAGAGTACCCATGTCTTGTGTTGACGCCGCAGTGCTCGCTCGTGTGTTTCAGTGATCAGGAATGCACACGTCGATTTCCTCGCGTATCTTACATATTGTAACTCCGATCTGCTGTTCACAATGAATCAAATGTCCACAATAGATCAATCTGTCGTATTCAAACCGAAGTTATGTTTTTTTACAAGCTCTAAAAACCATCCGGGAGTTTCCCTCGTTATATTGTATTGAACACTATATTACGACACTCAAGGAGGTCAAACGAGATGAAAAAGATGCACAGATTTGCAACGACAGCGCTGGTGTCAGCGACAACCTTCGCCATGGCGGCGGGGTCTGTTTTTGCCGCGAGTCCACCGAACTTTCAACACCTCGGATTTCCGAAAGTGGTTGCGGAGACCGTGGTCCATCCAGGTCATGCAGCGACACTGGCATACCATGGTCTGACGGTTCATGTGCCTGCGGGCGCATTTTCTGCGCAGGTTCAATTTGCTCTGCTTGAGGGTCCGCTCCAACCGTTTGCGATGAGCACTCCCAAGGGTGAGACTGCTCTGGTTGACTTTGCATTCAAAGTGACAAACTCAAAAACCGGCAAGTTGATTGGGAAATTCGGAAAGCCGGTTGTCGTATCCTTCATGAATCGCGCCATTTCCGCGCAAAGTGAATACTGGAATGTCTCGCCCGCAGGGAAATTTCTTGCGAATCCTCTGAAACCAAAAATTGCAGGCCACACTCTGATGCACGGCAACCTCGGCGCTCCTGTGGGATGGGTCATCACGACTCCGGCGATGAAGCCGACGAGCCATTTGAGCAACACAATGGAAGTAATCATCAAGAACGGAAAATTCAATCCTGGCATCGTTCATCTACGGACGGGGGAACACGTGAAATTCGTGTTCGACGGGATGGGAACCGACCACTTTGTGATTCGTGGAGTGCTGACATCGCCTCTGGTCCACGCGGGTCAATCCTGGACCCATACATTCGTGAAACCGGGCACATACCACGTGCAAATGAAGGACATGCCCAACATCCAGATGACAGTTGTCGTCAAATAGCCTGAATCCATACTCGCAAACAGACGGCGGCGGCGCTGGTTGAGAATCTCTTTCCAGCGTCGCTCCGGCATCAATCATACTGCTTCGGGCCTGTGAAAAAGATACCCTTGTCCAAGCGCGGCGCCCGCTTCCACGAAGAAGCGGGCCTCATCCGCCGTTTCAATGCCTTCCGCAATCACTGTAACGCCCTCCCGGTTCCAGTAATCAATGAGCGAGTGCATCATGTGCTGGCGATAGGGGTCTGTTTGAATGTGACTGACAAGTTGGCGATCAATTTTTACGTATTCTGGACGAACGATTGCAAGCGTATATAAACCAGAGTATCCCATTCCAAGGTCATCGACCGCAATTTTAATCCCGGATTGCTGAAGTTGGCCAACTTTTTGCTTGACCATCTCTTTTGTGTAACTGGCGAGCCCTTCTCTTTCGGAAAGTTCAAGCACAATAAACTGATGGGGAACTGGCCAAGAATGCAACGACCGCTCCCAATCGGCAGAAAACAGCGTAGAGAGATGCACGTTAACGAACAAAAGCGGCTCTTCGCCAGATTTCCAGGCGTGGGGCTGCTCCGCTGTGTAGCGGTGCAATCCGAACTCGATCACGCGAATATCAACATCGCTGGAGCGTCCGTGCATAGCAGCAAACGAATAAAACGTTTCTGCATTCGAAAATTCAGAACTGGAATGCGGGCGATTCAGCAATTCGTACCCCACTGCGCTCTGTTGAACCGATTCATCGCCGCCAAGTGGTGTGATGGCCTGACGAAAAGTGGAGAAATGCTGCTGTTCCAATAATTCCTCCAACTTCTTCATTCGCACTTCACATATAGATAGAGGACGTTTCTTAAAATAGATCATATTCTGAGCCTGGTTCAAAAAACCTGCTATAATCTCTCATAGGTTTTTTCGACTCTTTCGAGCCCGCGGTCTTGCAGGATTCATCCGCTTGGAGGCTGCTCTCGCACCACCGAAGATGAGCCGGACCAGAGGACG
>JAKADD010000394.1 GCA_021820825.1 Bacillota bacterium | reverse complement strand
CAATGCCGCCTATTGCGCCGATGATGCCGGCGGCTTTTCCGGTTTGGTCTGGGAAGTGTTCTGGAACCAGTTTGAACACAGAGCCATTTCCGATGCCAAGCATGGCGGCGATCGCGAGAGCGGCAACAGTCGTCCAGAGCATGCTGGTCAGACCGAAGGCAAAGACGATGGAAAACAGGGAGAGGACGGAAAACGTTACTGTTAGCAAGTACATTGGACGGATGTGGTCCGCAAGGTATCCTCCGATTGGACGCATGGCGGTGGCCAGGATGACGAATCCAGATGCGCGAAGCCCGGCGCTTACGGCTGTCAGACCGAACTGCCCCTGCAGGAGGGTGGGCAAGTAGTTCCCAAAGGCGACAAATCCGCCAAAAGTCAAGAAGTAGTAGCCCGCCAGGGTCCAGAGTATGGGTAAACTCCAAAACTTGGGGCGAATTGTCGCGGTGGGCGCAGAGTTGTTAGTATGATCGAGATCTGCAGTCATGACTGGCGAACCGAAAACTTTCGAGTCTGAGCGCAGAGATGCTTTTGCTGTGGTCGCAGTTTTTGTTTTTACCGCGTCGCGCGTGAAAAACCAGATCAATGCGGCGGCAAAGACAACAGGAATCAGCAGAAAGTTGGCCGTGTGACTGAATCCAAAGTGCAGATACATGGCGGGTATGGTGAATCCTGCGACGGCGGTTCCAATATTCCCAAGTGCGGTGACGCCCAGAACAAGGCCTTGTTTATCGGGTGGGTACCAACCGGAAACGTGACCGATCGCCACGGCAAATGAAGCGCCTGCCACGCCGAGGAAAACTTCCCAGATGACCAGGGATAAGAAGGAGTGCGCAAAACTGATGCCGATCAGCGGGATAATCAAGTATAATAATAAGAGGGTATAGATCCGTCGACCGCCGAAACGATCCGTGAGCATACCGACTGGAATGCGTAGAACAGAACCCAATAGAATGGGGGTGGCGACCAGGATACTCTTTTGAAATACGCTTAAATGATAGACCTTTGCCAGTTGCGGCGCAATCGGCGACATCATGGACCACACAACAAAGGATACGATCATGGCGAACATGGATGTGTACATGACTGTGCTTCTGCGGTTCACGTTTTCAGTCCTCCCTCTCTATGCTTGAAATATCGCATTGCGATATTTCAAGTGTATGGCAGGTTGTTCAAATGCGCGAGGTGCAAATAGATCATCTTGCGTCAGTCCATCAGGACCGTCTGAGGTAGTAAATTGCTGAACTGGATAGCCCTCATGGTTTATTTTGTTTGGTCTAATGGGGTTTTGTAGTCTAAATGTACCGGTAGGTTTGGATATTGTCGAAAAAATGCATCTGCAATATAGTCAATAGGAATGCACGGTGACGAGCCAAAACAGAATCCAGTACATTCAGGGAGGGCGCGGATCATGACGGGACCCGCATTGCAGCGCCTCGACTCGCACCACGCGATTCACGAAACAGCGCTCGGAGAGGCTGAGGAACTGACGGATGGGCTGCGGACAGCGTGGCGTCAAAACGATGCCGTCAAGGCAGAAAGCATCGCACAGTGGCTGGTGGAGCACTGGGAGGAGCGGATTCTTCGTCACGCGGAAGAAGAGGAATTGGGCCTTTATCGCGATCTGGTGCAAGACAGGCCCGCACTGACGGAAGCTGTCGCGCAACTGCGCCGCGATCACGAGCTCATGCGGCGTATCTGGGGAGAAGCGAAGCTCATGGCGGAGACAAAGGGAGCAGGCGACGACGTCCTGTTGCGGTTCGAGACCCTGCTGCTGATTGACGCCATCCACAGTCGCGACGAAGAAGAGAGACTGCTGTCCAGTCAGGGTTAAAGCCATTTCCGTCTGCGGAGATTTTCAGATTAGACTTGCACCGCTAATTATATCGTATTAGGATGGAAAATAACGGACAGAAAAGAGGTTGTGCATGAGTGCGGACACCATGGCCATTGACCGCGCAGATCTGTTGGCCGTTCTGGAACTGCGGTTTAACGCCGTTCCAGAACGGATACAGGCGCAGATCGCGGGTACTCAGGACGCCGCCGTTCTGGAACGGTTGATTCTTGTCGCAGCGAATGCGGAGAGCTGGAACGTATTTGTGGAGGAGCTTCAGGCTGGCGCGGCGGCGTTTCGCATGATTGGCGAGCAGTTTAATCCACTGGGTCAAGCTTGACGAAGGGAGTGACAGGCATGGTGAAACGGACATCTGCGTTTTTGGATACATTGCAGCACCTTCGCCGGGGCGAGCGCATCAATCAGGGCTGGACAGAGGAAAGCCCGCGCTCGCGGGCGTGGGAGGATGTATACCGCAACCGCTGGCAGCACGACAAGGTCGTGCGGTCGACGCACGGAGTGAACTGCACAGGTTCCTGCAGCTGGAAGATCCACGTCAAAGACGGCATCATTGCGTGGGAGACGCAGCAGACGGATTACCCGTCGCTCGGCCCGGATTTTCCGGAATACGAGCCGAGAGGCTGTCCGCGCGGCGCCAGCTTTTCTTGGTACACGTACAGTCCGTTGCGCATCAAGTATCCCTATGTGCGCGGCGATCTGCTGGTGTTGTGGCGGGATGAGATCGCACTGGGGGCGGACGCCGTGACGGCGTGGGGCAACATCGTCTCCGATCCGGAACGGGCCAAGCGCTATCAGTCCGCTCGGGGCAAGGGAGGCTTCGTGCGGGCAACCTGGGAAGAAGTCAGCGATATGATTGCGGCAGCTTCCATTTACACCATTCGCACGTACGGTCCGGATCGGGTGGTCGGTTTCAGCCCGATTCCCGCCATGTCGATGGTCAGCTATGCGGCCGGTTCGCGGTTTCTGTCCCTGATTGGCGGAACGATCCTCAGTTTTTACGACTGGTATGCGGACCTGC
>JAKADD010000393.1 GCA_021820825.1 Bacillota bacterium | reverse complement strand
ACTATGTGACGGAGGAACTCGATGCAGGTCCAATCATTGAACAGGATGTGCTGCGCATCAATCATGGCTACACTGCAGCCGATATGAAGCGCGCCGGCCGCCAGGTGGAGCGCACCGTACTCGCCAGAGCCGTGCAGTGGCACACCGAGGATCGCATCCTTGTACACGCAAACAAAACAATCGTCTTCCTATAATACACATCTATTTTCTCCACCCGGCCCCTCCCACCTTGCGAAACCATCAGCCGGAAAAAATTCGCTCAGCCGGGATCGCAACCTGTGCCGAGGCGAGTTCGGCGCAGCCGTGTCTGAGCAGCGGAACAGGTTGCGATTTCGGCCGGGCAGGACACATTTTCAAGGATAATGATTCCACATACTCACATTTTGCAGTATGCTAGTCTGTGGCAGTGAAAACTTGGATGGGGAAGTGACGCACTCAGTGGGCACACCATTGAATCATGGACAAAAACAGACAGAGACGCCAGCGTTGATCACGAACACTCTGGCTTCAATAAAAATGTCCATTGCAGCGGAACTCTTTGGAGTTGAGCGGACAATCGACGAACTTTTCATTGCCCTGTTTGCGCGCGGACATATCCTGCTTGAGGACGTTCCAGGCGTCGGCAAGACAGCGCTTGCGAAAGCGTTCGCCGCGCGTCTGGGTCTGACATTCCACCGCATCCAGTGCACGCCCGACATGCTGCCAGCCGATGTGGTGGGCGGTCTGATCTTTAATCCCAAGTCCGCTGAATTCCAGCTTCGCAGAGGACCTGTATTTGCAAATCTGCTGCTGGTGGATGAAATCAATCGCGCGCTGCCGCGAACGCAGTCCGCTCTGTTGGAGGCCATGGCGGAAGGCCAAGTGACAATCGACGGAGAAACCCACCGTCTACCCGATCCGTTTATGGTGATCGCCACGCAGAATCCCGTGGAATCCCAGGGCGTATTCCCACTGCCCGAAGCGCAGATTGACCGCTTTTTACTCAAGACGTCCCTTGGCTATCCGACCGCAGACGAAGATGTCCAGTTACTTGAACGTCATGCACTGTCCACCCCATCACCCGCAGAGAATGCGATGTCGCCAATGAGCGACGCTTCCTCGCTGTTGACGGAAATCAACCACATACATGTCAGCAGGGAACTTTTACAATACATATCGCGCATCACACACGCAAGCCGCAATCACCCCGATGTTGAAGTGGGAGTGAGCCCGCGCGGCATGATCATGTTGACCAAGGCCAGTCAGGCGGCTGCGCTGCTGGCGGGAAGAACCTATGTAATCCCAGATGATGTAAAACGCGTGGCGACAATCGTGCTATACCACCGTCTTGTATTCCGGAGCTATGATGCGAACATGGAGCAGCCAGAAGAATGGATCGCCGGCATCCTCGCCGGCGTTGCGGCGCCCGTGGACGGCTCTGCCGTATGAGCGTCTTCTTGATTGTCATTCTGGTCTCGTTTCTGTACGTGTGGCGAAACCTCTGGCGCTACTTTGTATTGCCGGGGATCAGCATTGACGCCGCTGTCACACGCCCTTCCATCCCGTATGGAACTGCTACGCAAATCGACTTCACCGTGCAAAACAGTTCCCGATTGCCCGCTCCGCACGTCACCTGTCAGTTGGCGCTGCCGCCGCAGATGCGACTTGTACCGCCAAGCGATGCGGCGGCAAACGATGAGAAGGCGAATCGCATTGCCTTCACGGTCGGACTAAAGCCGCGCGAAACGGTCACGGTGAGGTTTCAACTGTACGGGTGCAAACGCGGTCGCGCGGTCATTCCCATTGTACATGCAGAACTGTCCGATGGACTGTTCACCCGCTATCACGAAGAACTCACAACGCACCTAGAGATGGTTGTCCACCCGGTGCATACCCAGGTCGCCAGGCGACGCGAACCCCCGCAGAGAGACCTGGGTCCGATTGCCGCGCCGCGCAAGCTCTACCCATCATCGCTCGACTGGATAGACATGCGCGCGTATCAGCCGGGAGACTCGATTCGCGATATTGCCTGGATGGCCAGCGCCAGACGGCAGTCGCTCATCGTACTGGAACGCTCCATGGCGGTTCGCAGCAATATCATCCTGATAGCCAACGCCCAGACGATCAGGGAACACTGGCTGGGCACCATACCGGAGACTGTCGAAAAGGTGTACGAAGAAACCATGCGTCTCGCTATCCAGTTTCTGCAAGGCGATGTCGGCAGTGTGTCCGTTTACTCGAATGCCTATAGCGCGCCCCGTTCAAGGCGCAAACGCTACCGAGTGGCCAGAGTTACGGGGGGGAAAACCCCGCGCAGCATCCTTAGTCTGGGCCACGGGATCGGGCGACTGCCTGTGTACTGCCTGGCTCCCCTGTCAGAATTGCTCGCCAGTACGGCCCGCGATGAACGGGAACCATCCGACATCGTACTCGTTACGGCCTACGAAGACGACCTTTCCAGACAAGCCTGCCGCCAGTTGCAGGCAGAGGGCCACCGCCTGCGTGTCGTATCTGTTCCGGCGTCGTCCGCCGCCGACATGACCCGCGCGGCAGACGACGCCACTCGCTACCGTTCTCAATCACGCAGCAGCGATACAAGGAGTTGATCCGAATTGAATTGGCCGGCAGAGATTGCAGATCTGCTTGTGGCAAGCGGCGTCACTGCACTGCTGATTCATCTGGGCGACCCATCTCTTGTGTACAGAACCGCCGGCGCAGTGTTGGTCGCTGGATTGACTGTCATCGTCCTGTTCCAGCGACTGCGCCAAGCTCGTTCCCGACATTTTCTGCTCGCCGCGGCAACCGCTGCTCTGCTTTTATGGTCAGCGCTGCACGGCGGAGCAGGTACACTGCTGCTATGCGCCGGCGGATGGTCGCTGTTTGCCGTCCGTCGACTGTTCAGTATAGGTCGCA
>JAKADD010000018.1 GCA_021820825.1 Bacillota bacterium | reverse complement strand
GTGTGGATCAGCCGATCCAGGACGGTACCCAATAGGAGGTCTACCACGTTCACACGCCAATCGTCGATTTCTTTTATTGGAGTTTTTGTGTTTTTTACCTATATAGGGGATTAATTAATATTACGCTGTTTTAAACTCGCTTCCCATCAAGAGATACAGGGCCACCGTAGACTATCGTTGCACTGAATCAGGCTACTCCGAACCCTAATCTTGGATCGCAGCATGGGGGGTCATCAGAGCCGCCCTCACACTGGGGTACAGTCCAAAAATAATTCCCAATAGGATACCGATGCCCATGTCCTCGACAAAGGTGACAAATCTCAGTGCGAATGGAACGCCCTGCGTCGTCAACAAGAGGCCGACGAGCGTTCCTGCAATCAGGCCGCCGATCGTACCGAGCAGACTGATCAGGGTTGACTCCAGCAGAAACTGCACGATGATGTATCTTTGCCGGACGCCAAAATCCAGGAAAATTCCAATCTCCCGGTTGACAATAGTTGCTGGTTCACGCACAATTATTCCGACATCGTTTCCTTAATCGCTCCGCAAAATATCCCCATTTGTAGTGTCCTAAAAAAGCAACTTTCCTTACACGGCAGAGCACGAGCTACACAAAATCGAAAGTTGGATTGTGTATTCAATTGCTAAGGTATCGACAAGATGAGGAATCTGAAGCTTATAAACACTCACGGTATTCTTGTCTAAGGGGATGTATTAGTATGAAAAACGAAAGCAAAATATACGATCTTACATTGCGGTTTTTGGGCGGGGAAAAAAGCGCGAAAATTTATTCAATCGGGATTTTTACAGCTATATTTCTGTCTTTTATTGCAAATTCTATACGGTTGGTGAATGGAAATATATCAATAATTATTTATTTTATTGCGTCTCTAGGGTATTTTCTGTCAATGATATATCTAATCTACAGATGCATATTATTGTTGATCAGAAAGAATAAAACAAAGTAGACACCTCTTGCGCATCGAGAATTGATTGGACAGGCGCTGAGTCATATGGAATAATCGATTCAGGAGGCTGCTTCAATCGTGAAAAGAGATCATTTTCTACACTAATTCAAACTAAAAGTCGTTCAAGATAGATATAGTGGATACTCAGACCAAGTCTGCTGAGTATCCACTGACCAACTTATGCTACAGCTTGGGAAATGCTAACTCCCAAACCAATAAACCCGCCAACTGCTTCTCCTAAGGCACCGCCGCTCTCTGCACCTTCATAACATGTTCTACAGCGGCTTTTACGGTTGTAGGATAACGTATTCCAACCCGCGAGACTGAGAAGCTTCAGCGATGGCGTCGTTAATTTTATTCAAGGAATAAACCTTGGGTTCAAACACCTTTAGATTCAATAAGCCTGCTTCAATCATTTTGACAATGTCCGATGGTGCAGATTTTGGATACATGAAAGAACCTTTGATATTGAGTTCTTTCACAAGTGTCATCAAATAAGATAATGGAACATTCGTTGTAACGCCGCCGAGAAAAACCGCCGTTCCATTTTGGCGGAGAACAGACAATCCAGCCTCAACAAGGGCAGAATTGTCCATGGTTCCGACTGCGTCAATCATCAAATCTACCCCGCTTATTTCTGAAGAAAACAGTGCCCCATAATCATCCACTCGCTCGGGAAGTGAAACAGCTGTAATACGTTTGGGGTCCAAAGCCGCCAAAGAGTGAAGTACGTCTCGGTTTCGCCCGACGGCCAATATTTTGGATGCTCCCATGGCCAGAGCCACAAGTGTGGATGCAGATCCCAAATTACCAGTGGCTCCGTTAATGAGAACAGATTGTCCAGGGATTAACTCTCCACGAAGAAGAGCACCGTAGGCAATACTGAGGTAATACATGCCAGCGAGTTGCGCATTGTCATAATCCTCGATTGCGTCGACAGGCGTGATACATTCAATCGGGTAGGCGACAACTTCCGCAAAAGTTCCATCTTTCCATTGCTCAAGCAAGTGTTCGCTGTTCATCGTCAGCCCAAACCAACCCTTTAGTATGCGCTCCGGGGCCTGAGAGTTGTTTCTTGAAGAGATGAGCGGACTACAGAATACTTTCTGTCCGATCCGCAGGCTGTGTACATCGTCCGCTACATCTTCTATCACTCCGATGGCGCATAACCCCGGGGTATAGGGGGTCGGAAGAGGAAAAGGAAATTGTCCTCCTACCACGAGTCCAGTGAATGGTAGAATATGAGTTGCTAGAACACGAACCCGTACGCTCGAAGCATGCAATTGGGGCGCCGGAACTTCTTTTACCTCCAGAGGCGACCCTGCTTTATGCAAAATGGCTGCTCTCATGTTCATTTCCTCCTTCGAATTAGTGATAGGATTATAGTAGACGGTTTTTTGTTTCGTTAGAAGGAGAGAGTTTATAACAAGACACAGAACAGTGGTATTGTCACTACCATGATGTTTGAAAGGCGGAACGCCCTTGAATCGCTCTCGGAGACACAAGGAACTTGCGGATTTTCTAAAGACACATCGATCACGGTTAAATCCAGAGGCCGCAGGATTGTCACCGCGATCCACAAAACGACGTACGCAAGGTTTACGTAGGGAGGAGGTTGCCGCTTTGTCCGGCGTTTCTTTAGCATGGTATACGTACATGGAACAAGGACGCCCAATTCGTGTGTCTGAACAGGTGTTGGAAAGCATAGCTCGTACTTTGCAGCTTGATAGTGATGAACGCAGTTACCTATTTTCATTGGCAAATGAGTGGTTAATCGGTGAACTTACGTCTAATGCAGAAATGGAAGAACAGATCTCTTCATCGTTACAATATATGCTTGACGATTTAAGAATTTGTCCTGCTTACATTATCGACGGGGGATGGAGTATTGTAGCTTGGAATCCGATGGCATGCGAAGTTTTCGGTAATTATAATGAGATGGACCGTCTCCAACGGAACTTAATATGGCGTACGTTTACCGATCCGGACTACCGCCATCTATTCGTCGATTGGGAACCTATGGCGAAGAGATTGCTGGGCCAATTTAGAATTTATTTCGCAAAATACATTGATGACCCGTGGTATCACGAAATGGTTGAAGAATTGAAACAATGCAGCAACGAATTTAAGGAATGGTGGAAAGACCATGAAGTCTCCGGTATACCCACAGGAAAGAAGGAAATTGTCCATCCAAAACTGGAACAGTTGACTTTTGATTTTAACAATTTTCTGTTAGCCGAACGACCCGGTTGGACACTCTCTGTGTTTACCCCAGTTGTTAATACAGACACCGCTGATAAACTAAAAACATTAATTGGAGGATAGCAGTATTCCATGGACATCTGAGCGAGTTACTTTTTACTACTCAGTGAACTTAGCATCCGATGACGAGAGTCGAGTAACTGTGGAAAGTCAATCTGTAGATCAGCAAAAACTAGTACACGGAGATGAGATCATTGTGAAACAAGGAGACGAAATTCAATTGGCGGCTTTGAAGATTATCGGGGGTAAACGGCAATCAAAAATTTTCGTAGTAAATTTTTGCGTGGCTACTCTTTTAATGCTAGCGGCTCTCGTGGTAAAATACAAATTTTCGAATAACGGGGCGGCATTCGCTATCTCTCTTGTCGCTTTTTTGGATTATCTTTTCTCGGGAATTTATATAATCTACCAGGTTATTAGGAATTTCGCCAATATAGTGATGTATTACGCCTCGTCTGTCGCACCTCCTGCACAACCGCCGCATCACCTCTCTTGTTCCAAATCCTTGCTGAGTAAAAAACTGGTAGACTAGAATTCGCAGATTCACGATCCATTATACGTATGTATAAATTCTCCTCGTCATTGGAATTTGCAAGTCAATTAATCAAAAGGGGAACGGGTATGCTAAACAAACGGACTCTATTTACGCGGATACCCTGTTCGGAAGTCCTCGAAAGCCAAAATCAAAAAAGTTTCATCGACCCAGATAGTTCTTGAATTCAATCGCCTTTATGCCATTCAGTTTGATGGAAATGCAGAGGATGTTGAGTCTTTACTCAGTGAATTGCATTCTATGTCTGCGCAGCAGCGACGCGCGTTGTTGAACATACACTCATTATCTGGAGTCTAAATCCGAAAACTCTAGGATTGACCGGATACTTATTTGGCAATCTCACATGATATTGTTGAGTGTCATCGTATCTCACGGACAGAGCGAAGCGATGATACGAATGCAGCCAACGCGAGGAATAGCACACTCACAACCGTATAGATTTGAGCGATCGTAAGATAGCGCCCCAACACCCCGCTCATGACTTGAGAGATCGGAAGCGCCGCGCCCAGAGTGGTCAGTAGGATGCTGAATACGCGACCCTGCATGTTGGCCGGGGTTTCCTGTGAAACTATGGTGAATATCGAAATCATTACCCACATATTAAACCAGCCAAACAGCCAGAATGCTATCAGAACCGTCGTAAAGTCGGTGGATAACGCCGCCAGCAGTATGGATAACCCCATCCCCCAGACACCGATCGCGGTGATAATGCAAAAGAATTTGCGGAAGAAAGTTCTGAGCTCTCAACTGTGCGCGTCATAACGCTTTGACGCGCAGGACTAAACAGGGCTGTTCCAATCCCCATCAAGGTCGCGAACAGGACAATGAGCCATGGATGGAGAAGATGGGCGCGCTGTGCTCACTGCGTTTGCCGAGGGGGAGCCAGCGGCGGCCGCGCTTGTGAGGGAGTGGGTGAAAGCGCTCGCTGCGCTGGTTTATTCGGTGCATAATGCATATGACCCGCCTTCTGTGGCGAACGTCTGAAACGAAGCAAGGAGGCAACCATGAACACACGAAGATTGAATGACAAAGACTGAACAGAAACTCGCAGATGTGGTATTGCGGGACCCTGAATTTTTTATGTTCGCGACTGTGACGGATGTGGCCGAACGGGCTGGCGTGGGGGAGACGACCGTCATCCGGTTCTGTCGCAAGGTTGGCTTTCGCGGGTTCCAGGAATTCAAACTGGCGGTCGCGCAGCACCTGGCAGATCCCGGCGATCCGGCAGGCGGGTCCATCGAATCTTCGGACTCGATCCAAACGGCGCTGGAGAAGATCGTATCCTATAACGTACAGACGCTGCACGATACGGCGCGGCTCCTGGACAGCGCGAGTGTCAGAAAGGTTGCGCAAGCCGTTTTGCGGGCGCGTCGTGTCTATCTGTTCGGCCTCGGTTCCTCGGGCATCACCGCACACGATTTGCAGTATCGGCTGATGCGCGTGGGCATTCCGGCGCACAGCGAGTCTGACGGCCATGTCATTGCCATGCTCTGTTCACTCGCTGCCAAAGAGGATGTGATCATCGGCATTTCGGCGTCTGGCAGCACCAAAGACCTGCTCGACGCCCTGTCCATCGCGAGGACCAATGACGCCTTCGTTGTCTGCATCACGAATCACGCGCGTTCGCCCATCACCCACCTTGTGGATGTGGTGCTGCTCACAGCGGCGCGGGAAACGCCGCTGCAAGGAGGTGCTCTTGGCACCAAGATTGCGCAGATGCATGTGCTGGATGCATTGACATCGGCCATCGCGCTGGAGGATCATGCACGAGCCTTGCTGGCCATGGCAAAAACGGCGGAGGCTGTCGTCGACAAGCTGCTCTGATCGCGCCCGCACGCGTCTTGACTGATTTGAAAGGGGAGAATCATGATGAAGACGATTCGAATTGGCGTGGTTGGTGTGGGGTCAATCGCACTGCTGGCCCACCTGCCCAACTATGCGAAACGCAGCGATGTCGAAGTCGTCGCGTTTGCCGATCCGGAAGTCGACCGGGTTGACAGGCTGGCCGCTGCCTTTGCGTACGATCATGGTCGCAGCGCGCCAAAGGTGTACCGCACTTTGACGGAAATGCTGGCCCAGACCGAGGTGGATGCGGTGAGTATCTGCACGCCCAACCGCACTCACGCGGCACTCGCGATGGAAGCGCTGGAGCACGGTGTTCATGTGCTGCTGGAGAAGCCGATGACGGTGACGGATAGCGATGCAAAACAGCTGGCCGCGCTCGTCGAACGGTCGGGGCGCGTGCTGATGGTGGGCGTGTCGCACCGCTACCGGGATGACGTGAACGCCGTGAAACGGTGGCTGGATGCGGGCGAACTGGGTGAAATCTATTACGCGAAAACGCGCATTCTGCGACGCAGGGGAACCCCTGGCGGATGGTTCTCCGACGTCGCCATGGCGGGCGGCGGGCCGCTCATGGATTTGGGGGTGCATGCCCTGGATCTGGCGTGGTGGCTTATGGGCAAGCCGACGGTGAAGGAAATCAGCGGTTTTTTGCGCAAAGGGATCGGTAACGACCATGTGGACTTTGTATCCAGGTGGCGCTCGGCGGCGACGGGCAATGAAGAGAACGAAGTTTACACCACGGAAGACTTTGCGAGCGCATTTTTGCGTTTTGAAAACGATCTTGCCATGAGCATGGAAGTATCCTGGGCGCTCAATGGGGAGGAAGATGACGCGCTGAAACTGGACATCTTCGGAACAAAGGGCGGTGTCTCGCTGTCTCCGCTGCAGTTTTACAGCAGCGCGCACGGTATATTGACGACGACGAAACTGCAGGTTGGTCCAGGCAATTTATATGGCAGGGAGATCGATCACTTTCTGGACTGTGTACATTCTGGGCAAACGCCGGTCAGCGACGTGTGGCAAGGCCAGGAAGTGGTGCGGATGCTGAATGGCATCGTCCGGTCAAGCGCGATGGGCGCTTCTGTGCAGGGAGAACGAGGATGAAAAAGGGGCTTAATCAGTGGTGTTTTCCGACCACGCTGACGATTGCAGACATCTTTCACGCCGCGGCGAACGCGGGTTTTGACGGCGTCGAACTGAATCTAGGCAGAGTGGGGGCGCCGGGCCTTCATCTGGAGACCACTCTAGCCGAAGCCCGCGCCATAGGCAGGCTGGCGCAGAGTCTGCAGTTGGAACTGCCCAGCCTGGCGACGGATCTCCTGTGGGCGTTCCCTCTGTCAGCGCCGGACGCGACGACGCGCCAGAGCGCTCGGGAGATTGTATTGAAGCAGCTGGAACTGGCCTCCACGCTCGAAATGGGTACAATTCTCGTCGTTCCCGGTGTTGTGACGCGTGACTGTGGTTATGCTGACTGCTATCGGCGCAGCCAGGAGGAGTTGGCAGGTCTTGCGTCTCGCGCCAGCGAGCTCGGCGTGCACATCGGGATCGAAAATGTGTGGAACAAGTTTTTGCTGTCTCCGCCAGAGATGGCCGCCTTTATTGATGGGTGCAATTCACCCTGGATCGGATCGTATCTGGATGTCGGGAACGTATTGGTGAACGGCTACCCGGAAGACTGGATCACCACACTGGGGCCGCGTATCAGCAGTGTTCACGTCAAGGATTTTCTGGAGTCCGTCGGCAATATTCATGGCTTCGTTCCTCTATTCAGCGGCGACGTGCGCTGGTCGGATGTGCGCGCGGCCCTGGCCGCGATTGGTTACGACGGCTATCTGATCGCGGAAGTGGGTCCGCCCAGTGTGGGTCAGCAGCGATTTCTGGAGGACACAGCGCGAGCGTTGACCGACATTATCGGTTGCGAGGTGGAGTAAGCTTTGCAGCAGGGAGGTGAAGTGGATGAAGATTGGCCTTAGCACATACAGTCTGTTGCAGGCGATCAAGAGCGGGGCGCTGGATCCTCTCGATATACTCGACTGGACCGCAGCGCGAGGCGGCGCGCACGTAGAGATCGTTCCAATCGGATTTGAAGTGACGGATGACCGGGCGGATCAGTTTCGGGAACGGGCGCAACACCTCAAGATAGCTATCTCCAATTACCTGATCGGCGCTGACTTCATCAAGGACGATGAGGGCGGCTACGAACAGGAAGTGGAACGGGTGCTGCGTCAGGTTGATGTCGCAAAACGGCTGGGCGTATCGCTCATGCGTCACGACGTGGCGTGGCGTCCGCCTGCTGACTCGACCATCTGGCGTTTTGAAGACGATCTGCCCCGGATTGTGAAAGCCTGCCAAAGGGTGGCGGACTATGCGCAATCGCTTGGCATCGTCACGACGGTGGAGAATCACGGTTACTTCGTGCAGCACAGCGATCGTGTGTTGCGGCTGGTTCAGGAGGTCAATCGGCCGAATTTCCGTCTGACAGTGGATGTGGGCAATTTTCTGTGCGTGGATGAGGATCCAGTCGCTGCGGTGCGGAAATGTTTGCCGTACGCGGCGATGATCCATCTGAAGGACTTCTACGTGCGCTATGACCAATCAAGTCCAGGGCACGGCTGGTTCGCCACCGCCGGCGGCCATTTTCTGCGCGGAGCGATGATCGGTCATGGCGACGTGCGGTTGCGCGCGATTGTCGCAGCCATCAAACGATCCGGGTACGATGGATTCGTATCGGTGGAATTCGAGGGTCTTGAGGAGAGTCGCCTGGGTTCCGAAGAAGGTTTGAAAAATGCCAGGGCTCTGCTGGAACAGTCCTGATTCCGACTATTGAGGGAAAGCGTTGGACGAGAGAAAGCGCAGGACGAGAGAAATGAGCTGGAGAAGGAGCTGATCGGATTGCTGCGGGCTCTCATTATTGGCGGCGGAGCTATGGCGCGGACGCACGCTGAGATCTACAGCCGATTGCCTGCCGCCGCTGTTGTCGGAGTGGTCGATCCAGACGCCCGAGGCAGGCGGTTGGCAGCCGATCTGCAGGTTTCATACAGCGAGAGTCTGAGCGGGGTGGACTGGAACACGTTCGATGTGGCGCATGTATGCGTTCCGACACCCTGGCATCGCGAACTGGTGGTCGAAATCGCAAAACAGCGCAAGCACATTCTCTGTGAAAAACCGATCGCCAGAACACTGGCGGATGCCGAAGCGATGATTGCAGCGTGTGAAGAGAGTGACGTTCGCCTGATGATCGGACACTGTGTGCGCTATTTTCCTGAGTACGTGCGGGCGAAGGAACTGGTCGACGCGGGGCGGATCGGGCGCGTTGCGGTCGCCCGACTGTTTCGCGGCGGTTCGTTTCCGCCGTCGGACACCTGGCGGGACTGGTACGCCAACAGGAACTGGAGCGGCGGAACCAGCGTCGACCTGATGGTGCACGATTTTGATTTCTTGCGCTGGGTGCTGGGCCCCGTTGCCCGCGTGTACGCCAAGTCGACCTACGGTGAGTCGAATCGGCTCGAACTGACTCTGGCCACGCTTCGCTTTCAGAGTGGGGCGATCGCGCATGTGACCGGATCATGGGCCCACACGGGGTTTGGAACACGCTTTGAACTGGCTGGCAATCTGGGTTTGCTGGAGCATGACAGCTTCAAAACGGGCACGATGTTTCACGAAGCGACCGCTCTGTCCGCGCGTGAGACCACGCAGGGCGTTCAGGTGCCCGGAACTCACGTCCACAAGAGCCCCTATCAGTTGGAAATCGAAGATTTTCTCGACGCCATCGTCCAGGACAGACCGTTTAGCGTCACGGCGCGCGATGCACTGGAGGCGCTGCGCATCGGGTTGGCTGTCGAACAATCGGCCTTGACCGGAATGCCCGTTGATCTGTAACACGCAAAGGGGGGGGACGCGGTTTTGACGCGCATAGGAATTCTATCGACTGCGCACATG
Source organism: Bacillota bacterium (assembly GCA_021820825.1). The sequence continues at coordinate 5,057 of JAKADD010000018.1, read as the reverse complement.
CATGCGCACAGTTACATGTCGGCGATCGAGACGCTGCAGGATGTGAGCGTCACAGGGGTTTACGATGAAGACGCAGGCCGTGGACGACAGTTTTGCGCTGCGCACGGCGTACTCTTTCGCGGTGATATGGAGACGCTTCTCGACGAATCCGACGCGGTGCTGATCGCCGCAACCAACGCGGATCACCGTCGCTGTGTGGAGCGGGCGGCGGCGCGCGGCGTGGCCATATTGTGCGAAAAACCGATTGCAACGAGCGTTGCGGATGCGGCGGCCATGGTGCAGGCGGCCGAGTCGGCAGGCGCGCCGTTCTATATGGCGCTGCCGGTGCGCTTTGTGCGCGCCGCCGCGGAACTGCGAAAGTTCGTCCGCGCGGGCAAGATCGGCCGGATTCTGGCCATGACGGGAACCAACCACGGGTACATGCCGGGCGGCTGGTTTATTGACAGGGCGGCCTCGGGCGGCGGAGCCGTGATGGATCACACTTCGCATGTGGCGGACCTGATGAGATGGATTGTCGGGAGCGACGTGGTGGAAGTGTACGCGGAGATCGCAGAGCGGGTGCATAACCGCGGCATTGACGACTGCGGCATTCTCACACTGGGATTCGCAAATGGCGTGTTTGCCACGCTGGATCCATCGTGGTCGCGTCTAAAAACCTATCCAACGTGGGGGGATGTGACGCTGGAGGTGGTGGGAACGACGGGCGTGCTCGCGCTGGACGCATTTGCGCCGCGCGTCCATGTCTATGCGGAGGCGGAAGACGGACAGACCACGCACCGCTATGACTACTACGGCGATGATATGGATCTCTGGATGGTGGACGAATTTGTGCGCTCCGTGCGCTCGAGGCAGCGTTCCGACACGCTGGCGACGGGTCTTGACGGCCTGCGCGCGCTGGAGGTGACGATGGCAGCCTATGAGTCTGCCGAGAGTGGGCGGCCGGTGGCGATCACGCCGTGGCAGCCGTGAACAGGGCAGGGCTTTGGGAGCAAGGCAGGGTTGCGGGAACCGGGTTACGGGAAGCCGCAGCCGGAATCATCAGCCAGTTGGCAATGAGGTGCACAACTTCACGCTGAAAAGCGGCAATGAAAATGCGGACGAGGTCAACTCCCATGTGATTCCCTGGCTGCGCGAGTTTGGAGCGGAGGATGATTATTTTCTGCACATCCAGTACTGGGATGCGCACGGATTCTACACGTACCCAGAAGAGTACATGAGGCAGTTTGCCGATCAGCCAGGCCTGCCGTTTCCGGACGACGACGAAATTCAGAAACAGCGTTCGCTCAGCCATCCGCGTTCACCGGAGTTTTTTCACTGGTCGCTCGACTGGCCGATTCCGGACAAAATGCCGCTTCATTTGCACAATAGGGCCGATGTTGAACAGTTGGTCGGCGGTTACGATGGCGGCGTATTCTACATGGATCGGCATGTGGGCGAGATTTTGAATGTCTTTCGCGAACTGGGCGTCGAGGATGATGTCTGTTTTGTGATCACGGCGGACCACGGGGAGTCGTTTGGCGAACAGGGCATTTATATGGAGCACGGCATGGCCAGCGAATCCACGCACCACGTTCCGCTCATCATGACCTTTCCCGGACGGGCTCAGGAAAACGCAGTCTCCGATCAATTCGTATACAATGTCGACGTGATGGCAACGCTCGTTGACCTGATCGGTCTGCCGCGTCCGGCTGGCTGGGATGGCGTCTCTTTCGCGGCTGCTCTGGGGGCGCCGGAAAAGGAGGGCGCGCGCGACCATCTGGTGCTCGAACATGGACTGTACGCATGCCAACGGGCGGTGCGCGACAGCCGTTACTACTTTTTGCGCACCTATCACCCCGGTCTCTATGAATTTGATCCGGTGGTGCTGTACGATCCGCAGAGCGATCCGCAGCAGACCAGAAATGTGGCCGCAGAGCACGCTGACATTGTGCAGCAGATGGATAACCGCCTGACCGAATGGCTGGCAGACAACGCGCGGCGTCACGGCGAGATCGTGGACCCCATGCAGGAAATTCTGCGCACGGGTCCATTTCGCTACCTGGGTCCGAGGGAATGGGAACAACGTCTGGCCGAAGCCGGTTGGACGGACGCGGCCAAGCGGCTTCGGGAGCGCTACCCGGAGTATTTTAGATCTGTGCGCATCTAATCATGTCTGACGGCGTCGGAGTGAGGCAGCGGCAACCAATCCAGCACACGCTGAATCTTGCGGTCCCAATATCCCCATTCGTGCTCTCCTGACTCCTCTTCATAGGTCAAGTCGAATCCGAGGGCGCGGCAGTGATCGCGAAAGGCAATATTACTCTCATACAGAAAGTCTTCGGTTCCACAGCACTGATACAGGCGCGGCGGCGTGACTCCGGAAGCCGCAAGACGTTGCGCCACCGCAAAGAGGTCATTGTCGCTGCCCGCGATCTGGTCAGGAGCGCCAAATATGTCGCTCCATTCGTCATTGACGCGACCCTGCATTCCTGCGACATGCAGAGAGCCCGACAGACTGGCCACGGCCGCAAAGCTGTCTGGGCGGCGCAGACCCAGTTTCATCGCTCCGTAACCGCCCATGGATAATCCCGCCGCAAAATTATGGTCTCGTTCCGCTGACAGCGGGAAGAAGGAACGGGCGATGGCAGGCAGTTCTTCGCTGAGAAATGTCCAATACCGCTGGCCGTGCGCCATGTCTGTATAGAAGCTGCGGTTGCAGGCTGGCATGACCACCGCCAGATCGAGCGGCGCGACATATCGTTCTATGGAGGTCCGGCGCAACCAGATGGAATGATCGTCGGACATGCCATGCAGAAGGTAGAGGGTGGGGTGCCTGTCCGAACGCGACACACCGCGCATGCCGATCTGTCCGCTTGTCTCTTGCGGCAAAATGACGTACATCGATGTGCTGATTCCTAAAGTCTCAGAGAAAAAATCGCAATGGATCAGTGCCATAGTGGTCAACTCCCAACACAATGTGCCTGCTCTGGCGGGATCGCACACCGCGCCGAACTCGCCTCGGCACGGTATACGATCCCGCCAGAACGAGTTTTCCATCTGCTGGCGGCGCTGCGCAGCGCCGAGATTTTGCTTCGCAAAACTCAGGGACGGAGTCCATTCAGGGTGTAATGGAACTATAACACATTTGGCGCGGATCAGATGAACCTGTTGCCCTGTAGCACACAGGGTAAATCATATTTCAAAGTGTAGTTGTATCCTGCAGGCCTGTGCGCGTCACGACTCCTCATGTTTTATTAAAAATTCGCGAATGAACGGTGTGACTGGTGTCGGCGCCCAATGCACGTAGTGACCCCATCCTGGCCACCCAAGTCCGGGTAAGAAGATGACAGGACTGCCTGTTCCCTTGCTCTCTTCATAAAATACACAGCTCATGAAACCGCGCTCCCCGCCACTGAACTCACTTTGTTCCGATGATTTGACCGGTTTCTAAGTCGCGGCCAGATGGGGTACAGTCCAGGGGTGCACTCCACCCACACGGGTAACGACGAAGGTCGATGTTGAGACACCGATATTTCCAGGGAGTTGCAAGGGTGCCTGCACATACTCGAGTAAGGCGCCGGTTTTATCTTCCACCCATATCGTCGTGAATAATCGATGTGCATCGGCGGGTATAATCCGATATTCCCTGGCAGGCTGTCCGGCTATAGCGCCATTTTTTATGAAACGGAGCCGGTGGGGATTTGCCAAAGCATCCATGGTGAATGTCGCATAATCGAAAAGAGACGGTGAAAGGGGAGCCCCTTTTAACCACCCAAATCCGGGAACATCTAAATAGGGAATTCCGTCGACTTCGCGAGTAATAGAAAGAGTTGGTTTTTTGTTGGGAGCTGTCAATGTGGTTTGCAATTGATAATTCGTTCTGCTATTGACAAAACCAGTGATGGAGGTCTTGCCAGGGCCCTGGATGATCGCCTGATACTGATAATTCGTCAAATTATCAAGCCTGGACAAGGTGAAATTTGGAGCAGCGGAACCATTGGAACCACCTTTGCCCGTGATCGACGACCCCGCCAAACTCTGAGTTTTTGACGGAGCCGTCGAAACTCCGCAGCCAACCAACCCCCAGAAAACAATCATGAGACTCATTGCAATTATAGGGATCCTTTGCATTTTCCGACGTCCCCTCAGGAATCAGTTTTGCCCGATAATCCGGGATTTGGTGAAAATTGTGGAATCATCAACTCCCACCCCTTTAACACATTATATCAACGCGTATCTGACTGATTTGCCCTGCAAAAGTCGAGATACTAATTTGTAAGGGTATTAATTTGCTACAACATTTCCGAACCCATGAACAATCTCTGCAACAAAGAAAAACAACGACACGCTACAAATGAATGCGACAATTATAGACATAAACACGGCGCTTTTCCCTTTCAACTTCCCTTCGTGTAAATATATTGAAAATACTAGAATCGACAGAACAGCCACAAAAGCACACAGGAATGAAATCGTGACTACCACCCACCCACTGTTTATTCTAAGATAAATGTTATATGAATTGTAAACTATTTTTCCAACATCGTCGATAAAACATGTATTGCTTCTGCCCGGAGACTGGCGACACCTTACGAGCCAGTGGGTCACTTGGAACGACACGGTTCCCCTCAATGTATCTTTTCCCGGATGCTATTCCGTGAAGTGTCGGTCTTCATGTTTCCGGTCGTTTGCCAAAGCCTATCACCGAATGAAAATGGACTACGATTTTGGACTCAGCCGAATCTACGAACTGGTCATCAACTCCAACCCGTGTTACGCGTTTCTGATGGACAGCAATTCGCTCGTGCAAAACAAACTGGTGTCCGCTCATGTGTTGGCGCACTGTGATTTCTTCAAAAATAACGCCATGTTCGCACGCACCTCACGCGGCGCCGTGGACAGCATGGCTGCCAGTGCGGAACGATTTCGGTCGTATGAAATGCAGTATGGGAAAGACGCGGTGGAGGAGTTTCTGGATGCTGCACTGGCTATCCAGGAACATGTGGATGCGTCGCATACGGCTTTGCGCCGTCAGTTCATGCGCCCGGAAACCGCTGATGAGACAGAACGGAAACGCT
>JAKADD010000392.1 GCA_021820825.1 Bacillota bacterium | reverse complement strand
AAACTGCTGTCCTTTGAAGCGGAGGGTGGAGAACCTCTGGGATGCAGTATAGACACCGTACGCGGAGTTGGCTATGTGCTAAAGGGGCTGTGAGATGCTATTCACCCATGCGCGCATCAAACTGACGCTTCTGCTGGTGGCTATTTTCACTGTGCTGTATGTGCTGGTTGCAGTGAGCATTTACGCGGTTACGGATCGATTGACCATGAGGGAACTTAACATCGAGTTGCGTTCCGAGAGTTATACGCTGCAGCGGCGTGCGGTGCAGTATCTCGAAGGGCGCGCCGCATTGCCGACAAAGATGCTGTCAGAACGCACCCGTGGCGCGCTGTCTCGCAAACCACTGCTTGTGATCCGGAATACGAAAGGGAACATACTGTTTGCAGACAACAGTTCACTGGCGTCCAGACTGCCTTTTTCGCTGGCGCAAAAGCAGCACGACATGCTGTTTTCAACGGTGGCCATACGCCCGCTGCACATGGTTACAATGGTTCTGACCGTGCGCCTGAAAAGAGCAGGAGGAAGTACGCTTGGATATGTGCAGTTTGTGATCGACATCAATCGCGATATGGCGCTGCTCAGACGATTGCTCAGCGTCCTTTTGTGGGTGGGAGCCGGCGGTGTCGTGGTGGCTACAGGCGCGTTTTTTATTGCTTCTGAACGGGTGTTGCGGCCAATTCGCAGGTCCTGGGAACGCCAGCAACAGTTTGTGGGCGACGCTTCGCACGAATTGAGAACGCCGCTCGCCGTCATTCAGGCCAATCTGGACATTGTCCTGGGTCATGCGAACCAGAGTGTCATGGACAATCTGGAGTGGATTAACCATGCCAAATCGGAGTCGCGCCGATTGGTCCGTCTGACTGGCGATCTGCTCACCCTTGCAAAGGCGGACTCACACCAGGCGCTGATCAGGCATGAACTGGTGCGGCTGGACGAAATCATTCTGGAGGTATTTGATGCTTTGCAGGTGTTCGCTGAAGCCAAGGAGATCGGCATGCATGTGGATATCCAGGGTGACGAAGTCGCGTCCGGGCAACGCATGACAGCATCTCCAGACTATGCTGACGATGCTGTCAGCAGGTCTGATGACAGCAGCCAGGGTGCGGTCTCTTTGTGGGGCGATTCTGGCAGGCTTCATCAACTGTGCGTCATTTTGATTAATAATGCGATTCAATATACAACAGAGGGCGAAATTCACATCCGCCTGTCGCGGGTCCGGCAATCCGCAGTGCGTCTTGAAGTGGAGGATACCGGCATGGGAATCGAGGCGGACGATTTGCCGCGCATCTTCGATCGTTTTTACCGCGCCGAAAAATCGCGCAGTCGAGGGGGTTCAGGCGCCGGGCTTGGACTCGCCATCGCCAAGTGGATTGTCGACAGCCACCATGGACGCATTGACGTTGACAGCAGAGTGGGGCAGGGCACCGTATTTCGAGTGATCCTGCCGATCGATCGCAAACGCGATGTCTGATCTGGGCGGGATGAGGCTGCGCCTTGGACCCGCGCAGAGTGCAGCGGCGCAGAGTGCAGTTGGTCCGCAAACAAGCGGCTCGCCATACGATATGAAAAACGCTTGCGCAACAGCGCGACGGATTTCAAAGGCGGGTTTGACGTGGTGAGTGAACGGCTGAGATCACAGATACTGCAAGCTTTTAACGTTGACATCCGTGTGGGTGACACCGTCAAATCAGGCGTGTATCATCTGGTGGACAGACGCGACAGAGAGTATTGTCTGAAACGGATGGCCTATTCACGGGCGCATTTGCGCTGGATTGAGCATGCGCTCGGCGTCGCATTGCAACGTGGATTCACGCAGTTTGCCTGGGGGCCTGTGGCGCAGTTGCCTGGTCGCGACTCCTTTTTCGTCCTGACTCCCTGGCTGCAGGGGGCTTCGCCATCCCCCACTGACGGAGAAGCACTCGCGAATTGCGCGGCTGCGCTGGCAAAATTCCATCGCGCTGGACGGACTGGACGGGTCGATCATCGAGACGCGAAACGGGAACTGGGCCAGTGGCCCGCTTTCTTTCTGGCGGGGCAGGAGACGCTCAAACAGGCGTTGACGAATTCAGGCCCATTTCGCAGTTCCCGCGCCAGTGCGCTTGGCGACGTGCTGGCGCCGTATCGAGAGGAACTGCTGGAACGATCCGTCAATGCGCGGCAACGGCTCGCCGCGGCTGATTACGCTGCGCTGGTCCGTTCGGCGCGCGCGACAGGCTCGCTGTGTCACGGCGATTCTGGACCCGCCAATTTTGTGGTGACGAAGAGCGGTCCACACCTGATCGACTTTGAGACGCTGCGAATCGATCTGCCTGTGTATGATCTGTTTCGAATGGTTCGGCTCACCGGAAAGAACACGGATTGGAACTTCCGGTTGACCCGCGCCATATTGGACGGGTATCGGCGGGTCTCCCCGCTCGGGCGGTCGGATTGCGAACTGTTGTCGTGCTGGCTTCTGTTTCCATATAAAACTGTCAAGATATTGCGCCGTGCGGCGCGCACATCGTTCCGTGGCCGCGATAAGACTGTGCGCAAACTGGAACGCGTCTTGCGGCGAGAAGCACAGATTCGCCAGTGGGTGACGGAACTGGATCATTATGCGGAAGAACTGGGCTAGACCGAGTATGCGCAGGGATGCCATAAAGAGGTGGACCAGAAAGGGGGCGCGCACACATGTTGCGGGAGTTTACAGATCATCTGGGCAGGACGATGCGGGTTGACTGGCCGCCACAGCGGATTATTTCCCTTTGCCCATCGCTGACGGAAACCTTGTATAGAATGGATCTCGCAAAGCGCATTGTCGGCAGGACGCGCTTTTGCATTCATCCGCATCCGCAGGTGAAGGCAGCCTTGAACGTGGGCGGCACCAAACAGGTGGATTACAGCCGCATTGCGTCGC
>JAKADD010000391.1 GCA_021820825.1 Bacillota bacterium | reverse complement strand
TTGCAGTATTTTACGCTGTCGATCATCAAGTTCAGGCAGTTTCTGCGCGAGACTCTGCATGACGCCCTGCTGCACGAGCAGCGCCTTTGCGCGGAGTTCCGCGATCAGCGGAACGATTTCCTGTTCCGCGAGCCAGTTTGCGAAGGAGCTTACTTCCTGCTCAATCATGGCCGTCACGCGGACAGATTCCTGTTTACGCTGGCTCACGTTCGAGGCGACCACATCCTGCAAGTCGTCGATATCGTACAGATACACATTGTTGAGCTTGGCAAGATTCGGATCGATATCCCGCGGCACCGCTATGTCGATGCAAAAGAGCGGTTTGCGCTTGCGGCGTTTCATCAGCTCGGCTGCCATGTCTGCGGAGATCACGTAGTCCTGCGACCCCGTCGAACTGATGACGATGTCCGCCTCTTTGAGGGCAAAGGGGAGTGCGCTCGCCGCAAACGCGTGGCCGCCATAGGAAGCAGCCAATTGCCGGGCGCGCTCATAGGTCCTGTTGACGACCAGAATCTGGCCAACGCCTTGCGCCGCCAGATGTGTAAGAGTCAGTTCGCTCATCTTGCCAGCGCCAATGACGACAACGGTTTTGTCATTCAGTTTATCAAACACTTTTTTTGCCAACGACACGGCGGCGTAACTCACTGAAACAGCGCTCTGACCGAGTCCTGTTTCAGTCTGCACGCGTTTGCCAAAGGAGATGGCGCGCCGGAAGAGCTGATTCAGCAACGATCCAGTTGCACAAGCGGCCTCCGCAAACAAAAACGCCTTACGCACCTGCCCAAGAATCTGCGTCTCGCCGATGACCATCGAATCCAGTCCGCACACCACTCTGTGCAAATGCCGAACCACCGTCTGTCCGGTCTCCGTGTACAGATGGGCATGAAAGGAATCGGCGGTCAGATTCGAGACCTGCTCCAACAGACCATACACCGCCTTGCGGGCAACCGCCGTGTCTGTCACAACCGCGTAGACTTCTGTGCGGTTGCATGTGGAAACAATCACCGCCTCCGTCACGGCGGGCGATTCCCGCAGCCGCATAAGAGCGGCTACGAGTTGCGTTTCGGATATACTGAAACACTCCCGCAGTTCTACAGGCGCTGATTTATAGTTGATTCCGACGAGCAGCATATGCATAGCGTTCATCTCCAAAGAAAGCCAGTGACCCACACAAAAGACAACTCAGTTCATCGAACGTATTATACCACCACGGATTCCGAAATAAAGAATAACTTTGTTTGACACTTGACGTCACAACCCATTGCCATTCACAATGTTCCCATGCCAGCGGCGCACCCGCTCGCGACGGCAAGGGGGCCACACATGAAACGTTACATCGCCGACGCGCTGCTGCTCGCCGTCACCTTTGTCTGGGGCGCCACGTTCATACTGGTGCAAGACGCCATCAGCATGATCCCCGTGTTCCCGTTTCTCGCCATTCGCTTTGGTGTTTCCGGTCTGCTCATGCTCGCCGTCTGCCTCCTCCATCCAGCGTTGCGGCGGGTGCTCGCCGCGCGCAATCTATGGCTTTCCGGTATGATTCTTGGCGTGTGGCTATTTGCCGGTTACGCGTTTCAAACTCTGGGTCTGCTGTACACCAGCGCTGCGCAGGCCGGTTTCATCACCGGGCTTTCGGTGGTGTTGGTACCCATTCTTGCCGCTTTGCTTCTGCGTCACAAAACGGACAGATCCACCTGGTTCGGCGTTGCGATCGCAACAGTCGGTTTGTTCCTGCTGTCCTATCACAAATCAACAGGAATCAACCGCGGCGACGCGCTGGTCTTCCTGTGCGCCGTGTCTTTCGCCCTGCAGATTGTCCTGGTCGGCCGCTATGCCCCGCAATTTTCCGCTCTCCCCCTGGCCACTGTGCAGATTCTTGCCGTGGGAGTCCTCTCGGCCATGGTCACGATCGCGTATCCGCCACAGTGGAAACAGGCAGCCCAAACGCTCTTCGCGCCGGCTGTGTTTAACGCCCTGTGGATCTGCATTCTGCTTGCCACGGTCATCGCCTATTTCGCGCAAACAGCATTTCAAAAGTTTACGACTCCCACGCGAACAGCCCTGATTTTTTCGATGGAACCGGTCTTTGCAGCGCTTACAGCCTATCTGTGGGCCAAGCAAGGCTTAGGCCCAGCGGCTTTGTTCGGCTGCGCGCTGATCCTGCTCGGGATGCTCGTGGCCGAGATCAAAGGACCCAAGCGCGTGGGCGCCGACGCCATCGCCGTGAGCGCCGTGAGTGAAGACTACCGCGACGTATAGACGGCTAACGCATCCCATAACTCCGCAATTCCCAGCCCTTTCTCCGCTGACGAGAGGATGATTCTGTCCGTGTCCGAGAGCTTAAGGACCGTTCGGATCACCTTGCGATGCTTTTCATGCACACCTCGCGAAATCTTGTCCGCCTTTGTCGCAACAATGAGACAAGGCCGGCCGATATGGGCCAGCCATTCATGCATCAGCGCATCCTCACGGCTCGGTGGATGCCTGATGTCGACCAGTTGCACGACCAGGGCAAGCGGAGTTCTCTCAATCAGATAACGCTCAATCATCGGACCCCACGTAGCCTGAACATCCTTCGACACTTTTGCATATCCATAACCAGGGAGATCGACCAGATAAAACTGTTCATTAATATGGAAAAAATTGATTAACTGTGTCTTTCCTGGTGAACTGGAGATCCGCACCAGATGGCGACGGTTCAGCAATTTATTGAGCAGGGATGATTTCCCGACATTTGACCGGCCTACAAACGCGATCTCCGGTTCTCCGTCCACCGGACACTGATCAAGCCTCACTGCAGACGTCAGGAACGTCGCTGAGCGGATGATCATTCCATCACCCGCTTCCTATACCAGCGCATTGTGCAACACGGCGTCCATATGCTGGACAAATACAAA
>JAKADD010000390.1 GCA_021820825.1 Bacillota bacterium | reverse complement strand
TAACCACTTGGGCGCGCAATTTCGAAACTCTGTATACGGGATTGATTTCGGACTTGATCACGCGCACCGCATCTTTATCATTGAAGTCAACACGAAGCCAAGTATTGAAATTCTTGCTGAAATCAGCGCTCGTATGCATCAACGCGCGATTGCCCTGCGCCGTTTTCAGCGCGCCGCCGCGCCGCAATCACTGGACGCGGACAACAAACACGACCTGCCGCAAGCTGCCGAAACGACAATAGAAATACAGGAGTCCTCCCCTGCCGTTTTTTCTCACACTGAGCAAGAGTTGTCTCTACATACCTTTTCGAGCGCTGGCAACCCTAATGATGAAGGGGGGAATTCTGTAATGGAAGACGAACAGAACGAGCAGCAGTTGGGAATCGATCCGGACAATGTCCACCGCGCGAACGACCTGCCGTCCGCTCTGCGCGTGGACAAGACGAAAGAGGTCAATTTTGAGGCGATCCGGTCGCAACAGGCAGAGAATTTCATTCTGAACCCAGGGCGTCAGAAACGCTGATATCCCCTATTTTCCGAGATTCATTTTGCAGCGCGGGAACACTGCCTGGATCTGTCGGCCCAGGCGGTGTTCCTGTGGTGTTTTATTGCTGTTCTCGCTGCGCTCCGCATTTAGGACGCAAGGATGTGCTTCTCAAACTGACGCAGGATGTGTACAATGGCGAGAGGGCTAATATCTACTATTAGGAGCTGGTACTAAGTGGAGTTGCGAAACGTCTCCATCATTGGCACGGGAGCGCACGTACCTGAGACGATTATTACGAATGCCGACCTGGAGAAACTGGTGGACACCAATGATGAGTGGATTCGTTCCCGAACGGGAATCCGCGAGAGACGCCGTCTCGCCCCCGGAGAAACCGTGACCGAACTCGCGATACAGGCTGCGCGAAAAGCGATTGCGAGCGCTGGAATCGATGCTCTGGAAATCGATCTCATCGTGGCGGCCAGCATAACAGCGGATCTGGTGTTCCCGCCGCTTGCCTGTATGGTGCAGCGCGGGGTCGGCGCCGCCAATGCGGCCGCTTTTGACACGAACGCCGTATGCGCAGGGTTTCTGTTTGCCATGGTGCAAGGCGCGCAGTTCCTGCAGACTGGCGCGTATAAAACGGCGCTCATCATTGCCGCTGAGGGGATCACAAGATACGTCGATTACAGCGACCGCAATTCCTGCATCCTGTTTGGCGATGGAGCGGGAGCTGCCGTTCTGCGCGGATCACAGGGAGGCGCAGAGCGAACAGGTCTGATTGATTTTGATCTCGGATCGGACGGCTCCCGGGTCGATGTCGCATTGTGCCCGCGTCCGACCGCACCCAAGGAGTGGCTTGATACACTCACCGCACGTGAGGAGGTAACACCCTACATCTGGCAGGACGGTCGAGCTATGTTCAAGGCCGCCGTAAACGGTATGACCGACAGCATAAAACGCATCATGGCGCGTCAGGGACTGGGACCAGACGAAATCACCCACCTCATTCCGCACCAGGCGAATCTGCGCATCATCGAAGCGATCGGCGAGCGCGTCGGCATTCCCAATGAGCGGGTCGCATTGTGCCTTGAGGAATACGGCAATACGTCGGCCGCATCCATGGGAATCACACTCGACAAATGGATGCGCCAGGGTCGGATAAAGCCGGGCGATCTGGCCATGTTCACGGCATTTGCAGGCGGTCTGTCTTGGGGTTCTGCGTTGTTTTCCATGTGATCCCGCCCCTTTTCAGGCGCGCATGATCCCGCCCTGCAAAGTGCGGGATCATGCGCGGTCGAGAACCTGGTAGATCGCGAATTTAAGGTAGTCATTCTCCGGCATACCCACAAGTTGGGGATGGTCGGGAGCTGCGCCGCGCTCTTCGATCTGGCGCAAGATCTTGCGCACATCGAGAGCCGCCTCGGCGATGACTGCGCGCCAGTCATCGCGCGAAACATGAAACGAACATGACGCCGTTACAAGAAATCCGCCGGGCCGAATCAGTTTCAGGGCGCGCAGGTTGATCTCCTTGTATCCACGCAGAGCAGCTTCCCGCGCTCCGCGACTCTTGGCGAACGCGGGCGGGTCCAGAATGACGACGTCAAACCGGCGCTCTTCCTGCTCATATTCGCGCAGAGTATCAAAGACGTTGGCGACAACAAATTCGCAGCGCCCGGACAATCCATTCCGTTCCGCATTCTGGCGCGCACCCGCAATCGCTGTCTCCGAAAGATCCACAGCTGTCACACGCTCTGCGCCGTAATGCAATGCGTGCAAGGCAAACGCCCCTGTGTGACAGAAGCAGTCGAGAACTTGCGCACCCTGCCTGCCGGACGATGAGTTATGCTCCGCAGAAGTTTCGCGCCCCTCCTGATACCGCTGGTCTGGGCGGGGTTTTTCATGGACGGCCCAGCGTACAAGAGGCGCGATTGCCTGTCGATTCTCGCGCTGGTCAAAGAAATGGCCCGTCTTTTGCCCTGCGGCGATAGCAACAAGCAACTTGAGACCATGTTCCTGGATCTCCACCTGATCTGGACAGTCTCCAAACAGGCAGCCCGTACGTTCCTCCAAGCCCTCCAGCGCGCGCACAGGCGTATCGCTGCGTTCGTAAACAGCCGCGACTCCCAGCACCTCGCGCAAAACGGACACAATCATGTCGCGACGAAGATCCATCGCCGCGGAGAGAATCTGCACAACCGCGACTGTACCGTATTTGTCTACGATCAGCCCGGAAACTCCATCAGCCTCTCCATAAAGCGCCCGACAATAATCGGTGTGCGCAAGCATCCGTTTGCGCAACGCCCAGGCGGCGGTCACTTTTCGACGCAGCCAGCTTGCATCGATTTTTTCAGACTGCGTGTAAGACGCCACACGAACCGCAATCTGAGAGTTCTCATGATAAAAACCGCTGGCCAGATAGT
>JAKADD010000389.1 GCA_021820825.1 Bacillota bacterium | reverse complement strand
ACTGCAACCGGTTCCGCTGCAATCTGAGAAAACACAAGATCGGCCGCTCGCCGCATCAGGATCTCGACTCCCATCCCTGTAGCGGCCGAGACCGGAATAATCTCCACTTCCGGCAAGCTCTTTTTAAACGCTTCCAAGTTTTCAGAAGCCCCGGAAATATCCATTTTATTGGCCGCGACGACTTGCGGACGCTGCGCCAGCACCTCGTTGTAAACCACGAGTTCACGTTGGATCGCGTGATAATCCGCCACTGGATCGCGCCCTTCCGACGCGCCCATATCAATGACGTGAACCAGCACCTTTGTGCGTTCGATATGACGCAAAAATTCATGGCCCAACCCATGCCCCTCATGCGCGCCTTCGATCAATCCGGGCAGATCGGCCAGGACAAAGGACCGTTCATCGTCTATCGCAACAACGCCCAAGTGAGGCGTCAGCGTCGTGAAATGATAGTCGGCCACTTTTGGACGGGCCGCGCTGACAACAGACAGCAGCGTCGACTTTCCCACACTTGGGAAACCAACCAGCCCGACGTCGGCGAGCAGTTTCAGTTCCAGCAGCACATCCCGTTTTTGACCGGGTTCCCCGCGTTCGGCCATATCCGGAGCCTTGTTGCGGGCGCTCGCAAAGCGTGCGTTTCCCCGCCCGCCCCTCCCGCCTTTCACGACAATTGCACGTTGTCCATGCACTGTCAGATCTGCGATGAGTTCCATCGTCAGGGCGTCGCGCACAATGGTTCCCGGCGGCACGCGCACCAGCATGTCGTCCGCGTTGGCGCCATGCTGGCTCTTGTGCCGCCCATTTTCTCCCGCGGGCGCCCGAAAGTGCCGCTGATACCGAAAGTCCATGAGTGTTCGCAATCCCTCTTCCACAATAAATACAACGTCGCCTCCGCGCCCGCCGTCGCCGCCTGCCGGTCCACCCATGGGCACATACTTCTCACGCCGATAGGCGACCATTCCATTGCCGCCGTCGCCCGCTTTGACCTCGATCTTCGCCACATCGACAAACACGTTCCACACCTCCCGACCACACTATTTATGAAGCGATAAAACCCAGTCGCGACATGGCGACTGGGCGCAGTTTCGAAACAGTTCCGTAAGGCTTTGCGCCTGCCGCTTACGCGTTGACGCTCACCGGCTGAGCTGGCTCAACAGGCAGAGCGGGCGCTTCAGCCGCTGGATATACACTGACGCGTTTACGGTCGCGGCCCATCCGTTCAAATTTCACATGTCCGTCCACTTTTGCGAACAGGGTGTCGTCACTGCCCAGTCCCACATTGATTCCCGGATAGATGCGCGTACCGCGCTGACGGACCAGAATGCTTCCGCCAGTGACAAACTGACCGTCTCCACGCTTGACGCCGAGTCGCTTCGACTGACTGTCGCGACCGTTGCGCGTTGAGGAAACACCTTTCTTGTGAGCGAACAGTTGAAGATCAAAACGCAGCATGATGATTACCTCCTACTTGTGTATGGTGTGTCTGTCACTGCTACCTCAGCACAACCTCAATGTACTGTCCGTGGTCCTCGGCAAGCTTTAGCAGACCAACCTCCAGGCTCCGGGCCAGAAGTTGCACATCGGGATTCTCTGTTACAATCAGATCGAAAAAACCGCTCTTCACCCGATGCTCCAACGTAAGGCCACAGATCGCCTCAACGCTGTTTACAAAGTTGATGGTGAGCGCCGACACTGCCGCGCATACCAGATCGTGGCCTGGAACGCCTGACCCCGCATGACCCTTTACGACGAATCGAGTGATCAAACGTCCATTCTCTGCGCGCCAAACTCTTGCCTGAATCATGTCGGCGTTACACGCTTATGGCATTCACTTTCAGCTTGGTGTAAGGTTGCCGATGGCCCTGCCTGCGGCGATAGTTTTTCTTCGACTTGTATTTGAATATATGAATTTTCTTTGCCTTTCCATGCTCCACAACAGACGCTGTCACGGAAGCTCCCGGAACATGCGGTGTACCCACGGTCACCTGACCGTCCTTTTCCACCAGAAATACTTTATCGAGCGTCACCGTATCACCTGCGACGGCATCCAACTTCTCCACATACAGCGTCATGCCTTCAGACACCTTGAACTGCTTTCCACCAGTTTCGACAATCGCGTACAAAACGCGCACCCCCAAGATTCGACTCGCTGCTCCAGGCACGGAAGAGATCCGATTTGTAGAAGCCTTGACGCATGCGGTTAAAACGCAGACAAATGTTCCATACTGCACGCAATATGGTACCACAACATCCCTCACAAAAGCAATTCCGAGATTGACTCCGTCCACATTCCCCGCTCAAATATGGCCTCCAGCACCCGCTGCTCGGTGATCGGTTTTGCAAGCTGTTCGGAGTGCCTGGAATCGCGCACATAGATCATATGATACGCGCCCGGTGAAAAAGTGGCCGCGATATCGCCAATCGCCGCCCTGTCCGACACCACGAGCGCCCGCATCGGCAAGGGGCTCGCATCGTGGTCGCGCCGCTTGGCGTCCAGAAAGCGCAACGTGTCATAGCGACTGTGGCGCTGCAGTGTATACGCCGAAAACAGCAGAAATACGCCCAGCGCCAGCAGTCCACTATCCGCATAACCCAGCCAGAGAGACAACGCGCCCATGATCATGAGCGCAGTTGCAAGATAAAAAGACATCCTGGTCACCGCTCTCGTCGCTGCTTCATAGCCGCGCGTGAGGGCAAGCCCTGCGCGCGCGATCCGACCGCCGTCAAGCGGGAGTCCGGGGAGAAGATTGAACAGCCCAAGGGTAAGATTGATTGTGACAAATTCATTGCTGAAACGCTCCGGAAGCAATCCGGCAACATGCAGCCCCAGCGCGGCGACAGTCAGCAGCAAGTTGACCAGCGGACCAGAAATGGCAATGACCGTTTCATGGCGGGAATTCCAGCCCAGAT